>JAISYB010000124.1 GCA_031270215.1 Streptococcaceae bacterium
CTAAAACCAGAAAAAACGAAAAAGCGCACGAACTTCCTAAAAACAGAAGCTCGGGAAAAACTGAAAACCAGAAAATTAGAAAAACAAAAAAGCCTGAGAATATGCTCAAACTTCCCGAAAGCTAAAATCAAAAAAAAAAGCGCCTGAAACTTTGTTCAGACCCAGACAATTATTTTATTTGAAAAAGATAAAATTCCATGCTATTATGAAAATAGAAAGCACGACCGAGTAAAAGTCGGTAGCTGTTTTGGATCTAAAATAGACCGTTTAACTCGCTAAAGTTAAAATGGGCGGTCTATTTTTTATTGTTCAATTGAATAAGAACAATGACTACGCTTAGGAGTGTTAGAGTGAATGTGCCAAAGGCAAGCATTAACTCTAAGCTCTCAGCTACTGTCAAAATAGTGCATTTCCTTTCTTCAAGAATTTTGACTCTATTTTCATAGCATCACCTCTTTCAAATCGTACTCAGCTACCGTCTATCAAACTTCCGTACTTCCTTATAAATTAGTGTAACATAATACAACAATAATAAAAGCGCTTTTTTATAAAAAATAGGTTTTTATCCTGAAATAATAAAAAAGGACAAGCATGCGACTTGTCTTTTGATTTCTATATTATTTGAAAAAGATAAAGTTCCGTGTTATTACAAAAAAAGAAAGTACGACCGAGTAAAAGTCGGTAGCTGTTATCGTTCTAAATAGACCGTTTAACTAGCCAAAGTTAAATGGTCTATTTTTTATTGTTCAAAAAAGTATTTACGCTTTTTCTACTATTGATACGATATTTTAGGAAATCAAGCAGGCAATCAGTGGAGAGAAGATAACATACATCACGCCGGTAATCCCGATTGAAAGTCCTGCCATTGCCCCTTCAACCCGCCCATATTCCATTGCTTTACCTGTCCCTATCGCATGTCCCGTACCACCGAGTGCAACGCCGACTGCAACAGGATCATCAATTTTGAATAGCTTTAAAATGACGGGTCCTAAGACAGATGTCAAGATTCCTGTCACAACCACAACGACTAACGTAATTGTTGTAATGCCATTCATTTTCTCAGTGATTCCTATTGCCATTGCGGTTGTCACTGATTTTGGAAAAAGTGAAATTGCAAGCAATGGGCGCATGCCGAACACTTTGGCAAATAAGACTGTCAAGCTCAGATTAACAATCGTCCCTATCCCAATTCCTAAAAGAATCGAACGCATGTGGTGCTTCATCAGATGAAAGGTTAGATACAGCGGAATACCTAATGCAACGGTTGACGGAACGATTAACGTGTTTAAATACTCTCCGCCACGGTAATAGTCTGTATAGGAAATACCGGTCAGCTTTAAAACCAGAACAATCACAATGGTCGCTACCAAAAGCGGTGTTGTCAGCGCCGAGCGATATCTTTGATGTAGTCTTGTCGCCAAAAAGTAAACTGTAATAGATAACAGCAAGCCAAACAATGGATTACTCACTAATTGCTTAATCATTCACCTGCTCCTTTTCCATCATCTCGACATAGTCCCCTTCGTAGCGCCGCTTGATTAAAGCGACTACCTTACCAATCACTACTAAATTTACCATCAAAGCAAGTAGGATAATCAAGCTTATTTGCCACCAAAAAGCGAGAATCGCATTGAATTGTGTCATAATTCCAACGCTTGCCGGCAGAAATAAAATCGTCATATTCCCAAGCAAAAATTGCCCCAAATCATGAATTTGTCTTAAACGAATCAGCTTAAAATGCAATGCTAAAAAGAGCAAAATCATCCCGATAATGCTGCCTGGAACTGGTAACCGAAATCCTGTCGAAATAATCTCACCTAAAAATGAGAATAATAAAATAAACATTAACTGCTTGTAAAATCTCAAATCAAATCTACTGTTGCCAAAAGTCTACTCCAATCAAACCAAATCAACTTTGTGATTAAATTCCTGTTTAATTTCCAGCTCATCCGTTCGAGTCTTTCGATGTTACGTATTTTGGCAAACTCCTCCTTTAGTTTTATTCATCTCATATTACGAGATACCTAACGCTGTAACCGACGCAGGCAGGCTTCTAATTTCTTAACTTGTGCGATGTCTTTATATCGTTGGTGCGTGGTGTCCATTCGATCTTGAAGCTAAATTTTCACACCCACATCAATTGCCAACACGTCACAGTCAATTTCTCTAACTCTGTTTCTACATCGCCTTTAGCGGCTTTGGCAATTATCGTTACGTGAACTACTCACCACTTATTTATCTCTAAAAAAATTCTTATATGCCTTATCTAGATTCAGTTGTGCATTAGCCAAGGCAAGGCTATCGACTTCCTTCAAAAACGGGAAGTCTTTCTTGTATTGGGCGGGCGTTGGGAAATTCATTCTTTTAGAAGAATCAGTTTTAGTTTCTTCATAGTTTTTCATTCGGTCATCAAGCATTAGATTGTAGACCTTACGGACACAACCAAAAGACTTAGCAAAGAAAATTTTTTGTTCTTCTGTTGGATAAATTCTAAATTTGTATGCTTTTAATCGTTCCGTAAGATTCACCTACTCTCTATTTGTGATTATTACCTTGATTCTGAATATACTTTTTGATGACATCAATGGGTGCGCCACCAGTTGTCAACAGGCAGAAACTTTTAGACCAAAACATTTC
>JAISYB010000026.1 GCA_031270215.1 Streptococcaceae bacterium
CCGCTGGCTCATCCCCGATGAGGTTACCTTAACCGGCGACGGTCAAGCGACGACTAACGATTACATCAGAAAAATAATCCTTGAATATCTAGATCGCTCCGAGCCTTATATTTCCGGTATATATGACTTACTGAACGTTTCTTTCTCAACCCCGCCTACCCTTCCTCAGGGGAAGGTGGAATATAGGTTTTCACCTCAACCTTCATCAAACCCCGGCTATCTGACCGGAACAATTTTTTTCAACGTTAACGGCCAAGATGCAGGTCGTTTACGGGTTACCGCTCAGATCGATCTGCGAATGTCTGCCGTGGTTGCGGCCAGAGATCTTCCGCGTGGTCACGTCTTAAACGAGATCGATCTCTCAGAAAGTCAAGTTTCTTACATGCAGGCCAAAGGTGCCCTGACCGAGATAGAACAGGCTGAAGGCCAGACACTTAAGACTTCTGTCAGAACCGGCGCACCAATCAGAGACCGAGATCTCGTTAAGACATCAATGGTCAAAAAAGGTGAAATAGTCACCATAATTGCCCAAACCGGCGGCTTGAAAATAACAGCCCTAGGACAGGCTAGACAAGATGGGGCAATGGGTCAAACTATCAGTGTACTCAACCAGGACAGCAAAAAAACCATCTCTGCCAAAGTTATTGGCCCAAGTATAGTTGAGGTTGTATTTTAATGGGAGATAGGCCCACACCTGACTATGGCTACAAGAAGGATAGGATTGGATGTGAGTGTGGATAAAAGATGGATGACAGAGCTTGCTCTGTGGCAGATAGAATATACAACTGTGGCGGAAAGAATAAAAACTTTAGCAGCAACCCCCTATTCTCGCCAATTAAGGCAGAGAATTTTTATTTGAACATTTTTAACCATAATTCAGGAGGTCTAACAGATTGGTCAAAGGAAGCTAAAGCTTTTTATTGATTATCATAATAACAGGTACATACTTGGCGTTGTGTACTGGCACAGGCTACTCTGGAAAGTAAAACCAGCGGAAAATTTGAAAGCATGGATGTTAAGCAGCCGACATGCCAAAAATCCAGAGAGCATATCCATAGGCAAAAAGAGCTATAGGGATTCTAGCTTTTTTTAGTTTAACTTTAATAATTAAAACTTTGTTTTTATCACTAAAAAAAACAAATATCAACCAAAAAACAGCTAACAACCAAATAAAAAACCCTATTATTACAATAAAATACCAAAATTGATTTTGAATTGTATTAATAGAATAAAATTTTTCATATATTTCTGCCTGAGTTCTCAGTTCAGTTTGATTAGCTTTTGTTCCTAATTTAGATTCAGCCAAATACAAGGAAATTATTGCATTTGCTTGGCCCAGTAAATCTGTTCTTGGTATGTAAAAACTCCTTGCTGCTAAAAGTCCACTTCTTAATCTAATGAACGACTTAAATGATTCTTTTTTTAAATTTTTCTTTAAAAGTTCTACAGATAGTTCCATCAGTTCGTCTGCGGCTTTTTGACTTGCCCCCCATGGAGCATACCAGTTAAGAGCTCGAAAATAATGGAGATTTGCTGCATCATAATCTTCTTTCACCCTAAAAGTCCTAGCTTTATCCAATTCACCTTGAGCCCTACTTTCCATAAATAAAGCTAAAAAAATTATATAAACAACAGCAATGGAGAAAAAAATAATTAGATAGCGCTTCAAATTTTGGCTCACTCGAAAACCTCTGCTCTATATGTATCGGTAATTGAAAGATTTCGTAAATTGATAGAATCGTCTTCTGGACTATTCATTAGGCATGAAGCATAATAATCAATAATTATTGAAGAATTAGGCATATTTTTAGAAGCAAAAAATTTTGATTTTTTTTCCAAAAATTCTTTAGCTGTCTTAATTTGTTTATATTTAGCCAATAAATTAGAATATTTCACTATAAAAATTAAATTAAGCTGATCTTTTTGTAATGCAGATTCAATTAATTCAAATGATTTGTCTATTTGATTATTTTTTTCATATAGTAGCCCTAGTAAATAATAGCTTAGTGGAACACTAGGATCTAACTTAATAAAATTAATCATTTCTTCAATTGCTTCAGAATATCTATTCTGCAATGATAAATTATTAATTATAAACATATTAGCATTTAATTTTAAGTCATAAGGTATTAAATAGCTTCGGTCATTGTTAATAAACGAATCAATGAACGTTCGCATGACCGTTTCTGTCAGTTGGTATTCTCCAAAATAGAATGCATAACTTATTACCGGTCTTAAACAGTAATAAATATTAACAGGAGCCTTCCTAGATAGATATGGGGAAGTATTTTTAGATAAATCAAGCATGTAAAGATTTATAAAGTTTAAATATTGATGATATTTTCCTTCTTGATATGCTCTATATGCTGTATCTGAACCAATTTCAAATTTAGCCATACACTTAAAATTAAGATCTGGTGTTGTATGGAAAAGATCAGGAGTATTCATATATTCTACATATACATCTTTTCTATGTTCTAGATTTACATCAATGAAATATGACAAGTAATTCTCTGTCGTCGGCTTAATATATTCTCCTGTTGAAGTTCGAGGGAACTCTGCCAGCGGGTTTTTTTCTGGTATTGGAGGGTTGGCAATAGGAGATCCGGAAAATTCCGGTATATACAAAAGGTTAACGTCAGGTCTGATCATATAAATATGTTTGAGAGCCAATATTGTAAACCAGTTATGATAAAACAAAGATACGCTTTCAACCGGTAGTTTTGTCAGATCGGACCAAAATATCTCGGTTGCAAAAAAACCGGCCTCTGAATCTTTTTCAGAGAAACGCTTATGCCCCAAAAATGTCAACCCAACTATAACCACCAATAAAGAGGCTATAACAGTAATCGGACGTGGGATCTTTAATCTAGTTAATAATCTTCCAAATTGACCTAACCCTAAAAAGGCCAACAAAAAGCCTACGGTTACTGATGGCAAAAACGCCGATATACCATCAATCCAGTAGAAGAAAAAGCCTAAATTAATTACCATTAATAAAACTAAAGAAACAGAAAGAATTTGGTAACGAACCCAAAGATACTTTATTCCCCAGATTATAAAGGGAATTAATAGCCATATTAAAGGAGAAGTAATATTTTTTAACTGTTGTTTGATATAATAATTAAAGTTATCAAAGTTAAATAAAGCCTTAAAGTGAATACTTCTATCTTTTCCATCTGTAATATGATACCAAAAATTACTTAAATTATTTGTCCGTCCAAAATCTAGTGGCAAAGAATCTGTACGGGAACGAACTATCAAAAGCAGATAGACTGAAAGACCTATTAAAAATACAACCGACAAAATAAGGAGGCGGATATGAGACTGGTGTTTTAGTCCCAAGAATAGGCCTGTTTTTGGCTGTCCCAAAAAGGTCAAAAGAAGAAGGACTGGCAGGTATAGGGCCAATGAACCGTGATTTCCGCAAGCCAGACCATATATAAACCCACCAAAATAAAGATAGATTATACCTTTACCTTCATACCAACATGTCGAACAATAAAGCAATATCAGAATAAAAAGCATATTTAACGAATAAACTTCGACTTCAACCGATGCCGCCCAAATACCTTGGTATAACACAAACCAAGGAAGACCGGCAAATAACCAAATAAGTGATGGTGGATTATTTTTGTCTAAATTATGAATTTTTCGCAACAGTATTCCTAACAGAAATACTGCTAATCCAGTGGCCAGAGCACTAAACAATGTCACTCGAAACCCCAACGAGCCAAAGGGGAGCCAAGTTAATATTTTTGCCAGTAAATTATAAGTAGGAAAACCGCCAGGGTGGGCAACATCAAGATATGTTGAAGTGACAACCAACTCAGGGCCGTCTCTCCAGCCAATTGTTGGCGTGGAACAAAGGGTGTAAAAAATGACTGCAAATAAGGAAAGTAAAGCAAGGGCATATTCATAATTACGATTTGCTGATTTAATTTTAGTTGCCATTTTATCAATAATTTCAGTCCTAATAATACTACGGTTCTTATTGTCAATAAAGATCCGACTAAGTTTCCGAACTAGAAAGGTTTCCTACAGAGAGTTACATTTTGAGTGTAAGGGCTGGCCCCAATACATCTTTTCTCTCTCTCTCTTTTCTATCCAAGCAGATTTAGATTTGAAAAGGAAATTACACCGAAAGTATTTTTGCCTTTCAAAAGCTTAACCTTTTTTAAAGGCAGCAATGCCAAGTGGTGGATTTAGCAAAAGTTGAGTAGCTCAACTTTGTTAAGATTAACATATGCAATACTCAGGCCAAGAACTGAACGAAGATTGATCAGAGTTTTCAAACCAACCATCGAAATATATTTATAGGTATTATTACCAGTCGTTAACTTAATATAAAAGCAGTGCCTGAAAAGTATCTCCATCATAATGAGCTATATGTGAAAGAACTAACTCAAAGTTTGTTGAAGGTAAAACGTCTTCAAGAAGCCAAAGCTCATCATAGCGTAAATTGAGAAATTCAAAAATAACAAGTTTCTCTACCAGCAATTCTCATTTTAGCTCACAAATCAGAAATGCTAGATTCTATCAGGGGATCACGTTCGGACCACCGAAAAATTAGTTAATTTTGCTTAAAAGAGTAAAAAAAAGTATGACTTTTA
>JAISYB010000048.1 GCA_031270215.1 Streptococcaceae bacterium
AAAACTTAAAAGATTATTGTTTTTTAGCAGCCTTTTCTGCTTATTGCCTCTAACGGCGCATGGCGATAGTGATGGTCGTTTACAGCTCAATTCAGATATCATTACCAATCGCTCAGGTGGCGGGACAAGTGTTTCGGATTTTGAGATTCGCTCACAATTGTTCTCAAACGCTTTAGACGAGAAAATGCAGGAAAAAGCAAGGCAGGAGGCAGAAGCTACAATCTTTTCCACTTTCAGGATTAATGGTCCTCACACCATTTGCCTATGGTTCTGCCATTTTAGCGATGTCCACATTTGAAAATACTATGGCCGATAGCATTAAGAAAATAGATGAAAAATTAATGGCTTTTGAGACTTTTAACGCCAATACGAACAGCTTGTTTCAAGATACCTGTGCTTTATTTGAAAATCTTCAACATGCGGTAAACGCACTGAATGGCATCAAGATAAGCGGCTCAGGTTCAAGGTTGACACTATCAATACCAAGTAATGTGAGTGAATTGGTTAATAAAACAAGAGGGAGTAAGCTAACTGCTGGGGAATCGAAGCACAACAAGCAAGTAAAATATTCAAAAAATTACTGGAAAACCATTAATGATTTGTACAAGAAAAATCCATCAATGGCAATAGAAAAAATTAAAGATAATCCAGACTTGTTTTCTTATACCATCCATGTACTTGATAAATTTCCAAAAGAATTTCAAGACAAAATACTCGATATATTTATTTTGAAAGAAAATTGGGATCAATTACCTAAAAAAGCAGCATTAGAATTGCTTGCCAATCCAAGATTTGTTGTTTATCTTGAAAAATTACCTGTCAAAACTCAAGGCGTGGTGTATGCAAAATTAGTAAAATTGAATGAAAAAGGTTGGGAAGTTTTGGCACCAATCGGCTATTTAACGAGTGTTTTATCCAAAAATAGTAAAGGCGCAAAAGTGATCGCAAGTTCTAAAGTCGGACTGTCAGCTTTTAAAAAGTTTGATAAAGTCTCCAAGTTTTTAAAAGCTCACCCAGTTGCCAAAGAAAGTATTGGTTATGCAGGAGACGGATTAACAGTGGTCTCTAATGCGTATGAAGAATACATTAATCCAAAATCACCCGCTTATGGTAATGTCAGTAAATCAATTTATGGGGGAATTAATATATTCTTGATTGAAGCAGGGCCACTTGAAGGGGCTCAATATGGCGGACCAGTTGGTGCAATTGCAGGAAGTATTAATATGGTTGGTTATTATGGGAAAGACATCATAAATTCAATTCCTAAAATTTGGGGAGATAACGATGGTTTTGGTTGGGAAAAATCAGAAGAAGGAAAGAAAAAGTGGCTAGAAGAACAGTATAGAGCATATGATGAAAGACAAAAAAATCTTGAAGAAGGGAATGTTGAAGAAGTCAAAAAAGACTGGTTTGGCGAGCAAACTGGTCGTGTTGATGTAAATGACTTTAACAACGGTCTACCGAGGTGGTAAAATGAAAAATTTGATAAGTAGAATTTCTTTTGAAGAAGCAAAAGAGAAGTATAGTTTTCAGTCAGCATACGAATGTATGCACGGAGAGAGGACAACATTTTTAGGATTTAATATGAAGAATATTATTGTCCTCATTTTATGTTTAATTGTTCCAATTATTTATCTAGTATCTATCTCACAATATGATACAAAAGAAATTCAAGATGGGAAAAATCATTTATTTATAACGATAAATATCATTTTTTTAATAGTTCTAGTTTTCAGCATTGCTATCTATTTTATTCTATATAGAAAATATTCAAATATTTTTTTGCGTAAATTTAGACATGGAAAAATATTATTTATTCTTCCAGAGATTAATGTGACATTATACAGTAGTCTCATTATTTTAAATATTTTTTCGAATACATCAAGTTATATTTCTGAAGGTATTTTGATAGTTTATCTATTCTTAACTTATATTTTTGTGAGAACGATTGTTAGTACCAAACTTATAGCAGAATTAAATAATTCGTATGACTTTAATGAGGTTATTCCAAAATGGAAATATTATCTCGTTAAATTTCCGATGCTATGTCTTACTTTATCGGTAATTGGGAGTCAGTTATATCGTTTAACTAAATCATTTTTTATTGCATCAAAATCTGGGAATCTACTTTTTCAATTATATGATAGTATTGGAAATTTTGGTTTATTATTTCTTGCATTTAGCATAGCATTACTACCGACGATATTATTTAATCCTAAAATTATTATTCAAGGGGAGTTATATCAAAAACATCCCGAAGAATTTCGTAAAGAATATGACTTCACAAAAGAAGAGTGGTACGGAGAGGAATAGTGACCTTTCCCGTCATATCCAAGCCAAAGAAGATGAAATACAGGATTTTAACCGCCTCAAAAATGGTTTTTTAGAAGTTATCTCCGACTTCTCGAGCACAGCCAAGCAGGCGCAAGAGATGTTAATGGAAAACAACAGTAGCACATCCGTATCAGAAGAGTTTGAAACTCATCAAGCGTTTGAAAATGAGCAACTTCTTCTTCAAGATATGGTTAGAAAAACGAGGCTGATCGAATCCGATTTGGTAGAAGAAAGTCAAAAACACAGTCTCCAACTTCAAAAAGATTTAGATGTATTGGAAAGTCTGAAACGAAAGGAACGATTACATGGGCGGTAAATATCTAGTGGGCGAGTCTTCTTCGCTAATGGGTGCTATAGAAACCAATCTTACCCAAAGTCAAAGCGTCGCGGATACTTTAAAACGTGCAACCAGTCAGTTGACTGCTGAGCATTCCGTGATATAAATCTCGCTTAAATAGATCCAAAAGTGTTGTCTTTTTTAGCTAAATTTATCATTTTTACTTTAAAAATGATTGTCCTTGTTTGACTTTATAAGCTAGTCGCATTATTCTTTTCCTTAAATTCCACTTTTAAATGGTAGCAAGGAGTAGTTGATGTTTGCTAAAAAGTTCCTTGTATCTTTTCTTTTCCCTATCCTTTTAGTAATTTAAAATCTTTTCAATCTGTTTATTGTCTAACCGTTTAACGACTTCGGTGAGGAGCTTGATTAAACTGAGATAGTCGTCTTCGTGGATGATTGTGGTTGCAGAGTGTAGATAGCGGACAGGTACGCCAATTGCTAAGCTAGGCACACCGCTGCGTGTTAGGTGCATTTTTCCGGCATCTGTTCCGCCGCCTGAGATGACGGTCAATTGATAGGGAATTTTAAGTGCATCAGCTGTGTCGGTCACAAAATGAAGAAGTTCTTTTTGTGGCAGCATTGATGCATCGTAGATTAGAATTTGCGGTCCTTTCCCTAAAATGCTGTCAGCTTCCTTTGAAGTCATACCGGGAGTATCGCCTGCGGTACCTGTGTCAACGGCAAAAGCGATATCCGGATTGACTAGATGTGTTGCGGTTGTTGCACCACGTAAGCCGACTTCTTCTTGAACATTGCCACCGGCAAAGAGCTGTGTTTCTAAGCTTTCTTTAGCTAATTGATTAAATGCTTCAATCACTGCTGCTGTACCGATACGATTGTCCCAAGCCTTAGCGAGTAAGAATTTACCATCGTTTAAGCGTTCAAACTCAATGTCTGGTGTAATCATATCTCCTAATCTAACACCCCACTCTTCTGCTTCTTCCTTTGAAGTCGCACCGATATCAATAAACATATCCTTGATGTCATAAACTTTGTTACGGACTTCAGCAGTTAGGACATGTGGCGGCTTGCTGCCGGTCACACCTTTAATTTTCTTACCGCTTCTTGTCGTGATTCTAACCTTTTGTGCGAGGATGACTTGCGCCCACCAGCCTCCGATTGTTTGAAATTCGATAAAGCCTTTTTCAGTAATCTTAGTGACCATAAAGCCAACTTCGTCTAAATGTGAGGCAAAGAGGACTTTTTTCCCCTGTTTCCCCTTTTGAGCAACAATTGAACCCAGTCCATCGTAGAATATCTCATCAGCGTTTTGTTCTATTGCTGCTTTAAAAATATTTCGAACCTCCCCTTCGTTACCGGCAATGCCATCTGCGTTGACTAAGTTACGCAGTAATGCTTCATTATTTAAAGTCATCGTTATACCCCTTTCCATTTTTTTATTTAAAACTATTTCCTATTATAGCAAATAAATAGAAAATTGCACAAATCCTGTTATATCAACATATTGTGTTGTTTTTCGCTATATTTGAAAATAAGACACAAGATATAGTGTTTTTCTATTGTAATTTGGAAGAAAATCTTATAGAATAGAGAAGAACTAATTGAGAAAGAAGTGTTTTTTATGATGGTTTTAGAGGAAACAGTGACAAAGAAAGACAAGACAATCAAGGTGATTAAACGTGATGGGCGTTTGGTTGATTTTGATGAGTCAAAGATTTATGATGCTTTAGCAAAGGCAGCTGAAACAGCAAGCGGATCGGTTGATACCTTGTTGCATTATCAGATTCAGAGTTTGACAGATAGCGCCGTTGCGGAAATCTATGAACGTTTTGATAAAAATGTAAAAATTTATGAAATTCAAAATATCGTAGAGCATACTTTATTGGAATATAACCATTATCAGCTAGCAGAGGAGTATATTCGTTATCGGACACAGCGTGATTTTTCGCGCTCAAAAGCGACCGATATTAACTTCACAATTGGGAAATTAATCTCAAAGGATCGCAGCGTGGTTAATGAAAATGCTAATAAGGACAGCGATGTATTCAATACGCAACGTGATTTAACGGCAGGGATTGTTGGCAAATCAATCGGTCTAAAAATGCTGCCACCGCATGTTGCTAATGCACATCAAAAAGGAGAGCTGCATTATCATGACCTAGATTACCATCCATATACACCAATGACGAACTGTTGCTTGATTGATTTCAAGGGCATGTTGAATAATGGCTTCAAGATAGGTAATGCTGAGGTTGAACCGCCAAAATCAATTCAAACGGCAACAGCGCAAATTTCACAGATTATTGCAAATGTCGCTTCAAGTCAATATGGCGGCTGTTCTGCTGACCGAGTGGACGAGCTATTAGCACCATTTGCCGAAAAAAACTATCAAAAACATTTAGTTGATGCTAGGGAATGGGTGACATTAGACAAGCAAGAAGAATATGCACGTGCAAAGACGAAAAAAGATATTTATGATGCGATGCAAAGCTTGGAATATGAAATTAATACTTTGTTTACCTCCAATGGACAAACGCCATTTACCTCACTTGGTTTTGGTCTTGGAACCTCTTGGTTTGAGCGTGAAATTCAACGAGCAATTTTAGAAATTCGTATCAAAGGCTTGGGGAGTGAACATCGAACAGCGATTTTTCCGAAGTTAATCTTTACTTTAAAACGTGGCTTGAACTTAGCACCGTCTGATCCGAATTATGATATTAAAAAATTGGCATTAGAATGTGCAACTAAACGGATGTATCCGGATATTTTAAGTTATGATAAAGTGGTTGAATTAACAGGTTCATTTAAAGTGCCAATGGGCTGCCGTTCGTTTTTACAAGGCTGGCAGGATGAATCAGGGAATGAAGTAAACGCCGGTCGAATGAATCTAGGTGTTGTAACGCTTAATCTACCAAGAATTGCTCTAGAATCCTTTGGTAATCAGGAAAAGTTTTGGAAGCTATTAAACGAGCGTTTGGAAGTTTTAAAGGACGCTTTAGTTTACCGAATTGAGCGTTGCAAGGAAGCAACGCCTGCTAATGCACCGATTTTATATCAATATGGGGCATTTGGTAAAAATTTGAATAAATCCGATTCAGTTGACCAGCTGTTTAAGAATAAGCGTGCAACAGTTTCAATGGGTTATATTGGTTTGTATGAAGTTGCAACAGCATTCTTTGGTGGAGAATGGGAAGCAAATTCTGAAGCTAAGGCTTTTACTTTAGACATTTTAACCTTGATGAAGGCTAAAGCAGATACTTGGGGAAATGAATATGGCTATCATTTTTCAGTTTACTCAACGCCGTCTGAGTCATTGACTGACCGTTTTTGTCGCTTAGATACAGAAAAATTCGGCACTGTTAAAGATATTACGGATAAGGAATATTACACTAACTCATTCCATTATGATGTTAGAAAAAATCCGTCACCTTTTGAAAAGCTAGACTTTGAAAAGGATTATCCAAAATATTGCTCAGGCGGATTCATTCATTACTGCGAATATCCAATGTTGCAGCAAAATCCTAAAGCATTAGAGGCTGTTTGGGATTACGCATATGATCGTGTTGGTTATCTTGGTACAAATACGCCAATTGATAAATGTTATGAATGTGGCTTTGAGGGCGATTTTCATCCAACTGCTAGAGGCTTTGAATGTCCAAATTGCGGGAATAATGATCCAAAAACGGTTGACGTTGTTAAACGTACCTGTGGTTACTTAGGAAATCCACAAGCGCGTCCAATGGTCAATGGTAGACATAAAGAAATTTCAAGTCGTGTGAAGCACATGACCGGCAGAACAGGGAACATCTAATCTTGTTTGAGCAAAGAAGGTGGGGCAGCAGCGTTTAACGACGTAGAAAATTAGGAATTGATGACAAATATTCACCAATGTTCGGAAATTTATCGCTTTCCAGTTACGGAAAAGCTAGTGGCAACGTACCTTAGTGGTTTTCCCTTAGGTGCTGACTAGTCGGCACTGTTTGTCCCCCGTGTAATCACGAACATTAAATAGGAGGCAAAGACTTTTGGGTCAGCCTCTTTTGCTTATTTAGATCTTTAAGGAGAAAAAGTAATGGGAAAATTTCAGTTAGATGACAAAGGGCGTACACAGGTTGAACGATACCATGAAAAACACAGTCGGGTTAAGTCTGACAAGCAGCTACAAATAGCTAAATTACGTCAACAATTTTTGGAGAAGAGAA
Source organism: Streptococcaceae bacterium (assembly GCA_031270215.1). GTDB lineage: Bacteria > Bacillota > Bacilli > Lactobacillales > Streptococcaceae > MMGLQ5-1. Next base: position 6,838 of record JAISYB010000048.1, read on the forward strand.
AAAATGAAAAATCCAAAGCCACAGGAGTGGAAAAGTAGCGAATTATCACAAGGCTATATTGCCGATTACAAGCCATTTAACTTTGTAGATGGTGAAGGTGTGAGAAATTCTTTATATGTGTCAGGCTGTCCATTTGCCTGCGAGGGCTGTTACAATATTGCCGCGCAGAGCTTTAAATACGGTCAACCGTACACGCAAGAGTTAGAGGATAAGATTATGAATGATATGGCAGCCCCTTATGTGCAGGGGCTAACTTTGCTCGGCGGAGAACCATTTTTAAACACAGGCGTTATTTTACCTCTAGTTAGGCGAATCCGTCTAGAATTGCCTGAAAAGGATATTTGGTCGTGGTCTGGTTATACCTGGGAAGAATTGCAGAAAGAAACAGCGGATAAAAAAGAACTGCTTAGCTCGATTGACATTTTAGTTGACGGTCGCTTTGAACTCTCCAAGAAAAACTTAATGCTACAATTTCGTGGTTCGAGCAATCAACGGATTATTGATGTCAAAAAATCACTAAAGCAAGGCAAAGTTGTGATTTGGGATAAATTAAATGATGGTAAGCAGGCATTTGAGCAATTACATAAGGAGCAGATGATATAAATGTATGGCAAAGGAAATTGAGACACAAGGTATCGTCCTTTATAATCGTGATTATAGGGAAAAGGACAAGCTAGTAAAACTATTTACAGCAAATGCGGGTAAACAAATGCTTTTTGTTAAGGGGGCAAATGCACCAAGATACAAAAACAAGGCAGCAATCCAATCAATGAGCGTGTCAGCGTTTGTTTTAAATATCAATGAAAATGGCTTATCCTTCATAAAAAGTATTTCGGAAACACAGCGTTTTAGAAAGATTCAGGGAGATATTTTCCTCAATGCCTATGCGACTTATCTTTTAGGCTTAATTGATGCGGTGTTAATGGATCGGGAAGTTGATCAGCCGTTATTTATCTTTTTATTGCAATCACTTCGACTAATCGAAGATGGAATGGATGCTGAGGTAGTCACATTTATTTTTGAAGTGCAGCTACTTAGCCGTTTTGGAGTACATATTGATTTTGAGTATTGCGCAATCTGTGGATGTGACAATCCACCGTTTGATTTTTCGTGGACACATCAAGGGGTACTTTGTCGTAAGGAAGCTGATAAAAGCTTTGAAATGGCAAGTTTAAATCCAAATGTCCTTTATTTCTTATCGTTGTTTACCAAGGTTAATCTGGAAAAGATAAATAAAATTACTTTAAAGTCAGAAATGAAGCACGACATTCGAGAATTTCTTGATTTGCTATATGATGAATATGTTGGTGTACATTTGAAAAGCAAGCATTTTATCAATCATATGAATGAATGGGTGAACTACCCGCCACTCAGCTAAACTTTACGGAAAAGTGGGTGCGTGTGTGGGAAATTCACACTTTTTGATAAATAAAGGCGATACCAGACGTATAAAATAAACAGACAGATTGAATGTTGTCAGATTTGATAAACGAAAAATTAGTATTGAAAAAACATAACGAAGTAATAGAGCTATACAAAAAGGCTTGATTATAGAACCATCTGCCAAAGCAATCATGGGTTCGAAATCAAACCTTTTTTGTTAATTAGTTAACTGGATAGCGATTTTTTATTTCGTCCAGACCTGCACGCAAGACATTAAAGGGTATAAGAGAATAATCAAGCGCTTTTCTATGGACTGTGTTTCCTTAAATATGATTAATCGACAGGTACAATCTTAACTGCTGTGCCGTAAGCGACTGTTGCACCGACACCCTGCATAATTGCCTCGGTATCAAAGCGCATCATGACGATGGCGTTCGCTCCTTTTTCGCTAGCTTCTGCGCGAAGCTTTTCAATTGCTCTATCACGCGTTTCCTGCACTAGCGCTGTGTATTGCGGAATTTCTCCACCAACGATAGTTTTTAAGCCTGCCAAGAAATTACTACCAATATTACGACTTCGACTAGTCACACCAAATACTTCTCCGAAAACTTCAACAACCTTATAGCCTGGGATATTCTCAGTTGTAACGATTAAAAAGTCTGCCATGTTAAATTCCTCCATTCTTTTAATAATACTATCTTACTACAAAT
>JAISYB010000009.1 GCA_031270215.1 Streptococcaceae bacterium
GCTTTTGGTCTACCTGTCGTTGCGTTTGATGTTGAGGGACCAAGAGATGTGCTGAATTTTGGAGAATTTGGGCAACTGATTGCGCTTGGTAATGTTGATGAGATGCTAGCTAAATTAAACGAATTGATAGATAACAAAGCGTTGCGACAATATTGGCAAGAAAAAAGTCTACATGGCGTGACAAACTATGAGATTGAAAAAGTGATTGCACAGTGGCAAGCTATTATTTAAAGTAGTAACAACGTGCGTTTATATGTAAAAAGGAGGTTATCAGTGGTTAATCAAATACCCATTTCAGTTATCATACCCGTTTATAATGTTGCGCCCTATTTAGATAGAGCCATCAAGTCCTTACAAGCACAGACTTTTGAGAATTTCGAGATGATTTTTGTCAATGATGGGTCAAGCGATAATTCAGCTGAAATTATTGCAAATCATGCTGAAAATGATAGCCGTATCAAGCTAATCAATCAGGAAAACCAAGGGGTAGGCATGGCTAGAAATCGGGGCATAGATGCAGCTATTGGTGAGTATCTTTATTTTTGTGATCCAGATGATTGGGTAGAACCCGAACTCTTAGAAGTCTGCTATCAGGCAGCAAAACCACTTGGCATCGACCTAGTTTTTTTCGGTTGGTTTAATGTTTATGGGAAGAAACAAGTTCCAGTGCATAAAAACGAATATAAAATTACTTCAAGAGAAGATTATCAAACCAAATTTATTGATTTATACCAAGAAGATACAATAGTGAATTATGTGTGGTCCAGTATCGTTCGTAAGGATATAATCGATACAAAATGGATTAGATTTCCTGCTGTTTGTCACGGAGAAGATTTTTTATTTATGACAGAAGTTTTGAAGTATATTTCTTCTTTAGTATCACTTGATCAACAGCTATACCATTACGTGAGACTGAGAGATGAGAGTGCGACTACAAAATGGATTACTCATTTTGATGATTTGTTGATTAATGAATTAGAACAAACTAAAGCACTAGCAAATCATCTTGATATAGATTATCGCAAGGTTGTTTATCAAGATACGATGAAAAATGTGCTGCAAATAACCATGCGATTGAATCGACAACCCTTTTCAATGCAATACAAGCGACAGTATATGGCACAATTTTACCAAAAAATGAAAGCACATGATTTGAATCATTTTAAAACGCATTCTTTTTTAGGATTTTGTTCAGTAAAGGTTTACCAATTGAAATTATTTAGATTATTTATATGGGCTATTGGAAAGCTGGGGAGTAAATGAAAAACGTGTTAAAGAAAGAAGAAAATATATTTTTAGTGATAGCATTGTTTTTTGGTGTTGTTTTGTCCATCGTCCAACCCGTTTTTTTAAAACAAGATAGCCAATTTCACTTTGATTCGATTAGTTATATGAATGATACAGTATTGGACCGATTGAAAGTAGATAACTCAACTAAAACTTATGGCAATGAAAATGAGTTAATAGCGATTCAAAACGGCACCTATTTTCAAAATTATTATATTCAAAAATTAAGACATGTTGATAAAGAACAGAGTTTAACGCCGATAAGCAGAATGGGAATCACTAAAAATTATTTCAAACAGATACCCTATACATTTTCAAGAATGGGGATGTATCTTGGTTTTAAATTATATCCTTCATTAGGCGTGATGACTTTACTAGGTCGCTTGATGAATCTTATATTTTATGTCGGTGTTGTCTTTTTTGTCATCAAAAAAGTGAAAGCTTACAAGTTGTTTTTCTTATTTCTTGGCTTATTACCAAGCTTTTTAATCCAAGCTTGTAGTTTATCCTACGACAGTTTTTCACTATTAGTTGCAATTGTGAGTATTGCATTATGGATTAATATTTTATTGGCTGATTTGACTGCCTTTAAAACGAAAGTTAGATGTGGTTTCTTGCTTTTTGGTTTGTCGCTGGTTACTTATTTGAGTGCGAAAAATAATGTGCAGTTATTAATTGCAGGCAATCTGCTAGTCTTTTTAGTTTTGGCGACTCGTATCAAGGCATTTTTGAATCGAATGAAGTTTCAGATACTGCTAACGACTGTCATAATCATCTGTGGCAGTTTATTGGCGCTAACTGTAACTGGTACAAAGGGGCCGCTACTGATACTTGGGACTGTTAAATTTTTTAATGATTTATTTTTCAAGAGCAATCCATTGTATACGACTGATTTATTTTCAGGAATTCCAATGCCGATTTGGTTACTATTTATTGAAGTGATTATTTTTGGAGTAATCCTCTTGCAAAAAAATCAGCTTGAATTACCGAAGATTAAAATGGTTTACCCACTTCTAGTCGGTCTTTTTATTGCCAATTTCATTGTCATGTATTATCACTATGCCTTTCTTGCTGGAGATGGTAAAGACGTTGATGGCTTTTCGTTGATTGAGCAAAATGTAACCATAAGTGCTAGATATGTTTTTCCTTTCCTGCCAGTGGTGATTTTTAGTCGGCAGTTGACAAAAGTTAGAATAGCTATAAATTCAGCAAAATTAAGAAATATCATTGCAATCATGAGTGTGATAATGTTGTTGTTAGTGAGTGCTAAAATGATTTGGTTTCTGTATGGTTTTGGTGTGGATTATTATGCTTAAAAAGAGAGGACACAAATGTTTAATAAAAGGATGATTTTTTTAAGCTTGATTGGCTTAGTGATGATGACTTTAGTTACTGTTTGTAGTGTTGTGGCAGAGGAAACACAACCGATTAAAGTTGTTGTAACAGTAAAAAATGAGGATAAACCAATTGAAAAACAAAGTGTTACGATGATTAATGTTGAAACAATGTTGGCTTACTTGACAACTGGGAACGATCCAGAGAAGATTGAACAAACAGCTGAATGGCGTTTGTTAGCAGAAATATTGCCAAAAACAGGAGATGCGCTTAAATTATCAGATGAATTACAACTTGGCATAGGGATAGCTCATGATGCTAAGACAGCTCAGATGATAATTAAAAAACTATATCAACTACCTGAAGGGAAGATATTACTGAATGCAGTTGCTGGTGAAAGAGGAAAGGGAGTATTCAGAGGATTTGCCGATGTTGCAACAACACGTTGGGACGGTAAAGGATGGGCAACACTCCAAGAAAAAGGGAACTATTTGTTTGCGGCAGGAGATACTTTACAGTTTTATAACATTACCAAAGACCAATCAATCACTATGCAAGTTGGCGAAACCCCCGATCTACAAATAGAGTTGTTAAACGTTTCTCAAATCACTGAGCAGACCACCTCTTATCAAAATCAATATTCTGAAAAAAATAATAGCATTGAACCGAATGAATCTTTTCAGTACAAGATAACAGTTGCACGCCCAGAAAAAGAAGATGGCAATTATTTGCGCTTATTTCCTGATAGTAACATTAGCATTGATAGGATGAATGTCGCTTATCAGCCAATTCCTTTCCAACCTAATCTAGAGGTAGAAGGTAATATTGGCACTGTAAGATTTATTGATAATATCAATTTGACTGATTTTATACCTTATTATTATGAAGTTGATCTTAATCAATTATTCGTTTCATCGACCAATCAAACGGTTGATTTAGTTGTAACTGCACACTTAATCCCACGTTTAGATGTTACCCAAGCGATTGGTTCCACAGATAGTACATTACATTTTTCTAGAGTGCTAGTGCCAAATATGAACTATAAAATGAATGTAGAATATCAAAGAGATGGGGATAATTTACGTAAAGATACCGACTCGCTATCAGTAGCTGAACAAAATTTTGCAATGTATAATGGTAAAAATGATACTCTAATGCAGGGTGCTGAATACGCACTTGGGAAGCAAGATGTCAATGGAGATATTTATTTATTAACGAAAGTAAATGAAAATCAAACGTGGGAAAAATTTTCAACTAACGATAAATCGCTTAAATTGGTGGCGAATCAAACGGTTAAGAGCAAAAAATTTCAACGATTCAAGCAAAAAATAGATGGAATTAAAAATGAAAAAGTTAGCTTTAGTGGTGGAAATCGTTATATGTTATTGGATAATCAAGTAGATAAGTTAGCAATTGATGATTCTAACCGCTATGTAACAGCAACACAGCAAGAAAAAGGGAATCGGTCACTTTTTAACATCACGGGATTAGAAAGTTCAAATGTTTATTTTATTTATCCACTCAAGTCACCAAAAGGTTATCAAGCAATTGATCAATTCAAAACATTTGACATTGTCGATAACAATAAACAAGCCACGCGATTAACAAATGTCAGTTTGAATGCGAAGATACCCAATCAAAGCTATCTGAAAGCACCTTATATTGCTTTGCTGAATTTGAAAACTAACGAACGTAGTCGCTTGAAACTACCGAATCATTTAGCTGTTGCATTGATTGCTATCTCTGCCATTTTGTTGATTACTACTTTTGGTTGGTTGTTAGTCCGATATGGAGGCGCAAATTATGCAGAATAGTAAAGTGTCAATCATTGTACCAATTTATAATGTGGCACCATATTTAGAAAAATGTTTAAACAGTATCGTCAACCAGACGTATCACAATTTAGAAATCATTTTAGTGAATGATGGTGCAACAGATGATTCACCCATTATTGTGAATCAATTTGCTGAAAAAGATGACAGAATTATCGTCATCAACAAAGCGAATGGGGGCTTGTCCTCTGCTAGGAATGCTGGACTTGATATCTGTACGGGCGATTATATTGTTTTTATTGATAGCGATGATTATGTTAGCCGCTATCATATTGAAAACTTTATCGTTGCGTTGACTAAATTTCCTAATGCAAGATTAGCAATCTGTCAAAAAATATACGTCTACGGCAACAAATATTTCAGAAAATGGAAACAACAGGATGAGATGAAGCCACTAGTTGAGCAGTTAATTACGTCGGATAAAATTTTGGAGTTGCAAACAGAGCAGTATTTAGTGGGTGACTATCAAAAAACTCTAGCATATGAAGCTTGGGGGAAGATGTATCATCGATCGTTATGGCAAGATTTACGGTTTGAAGAAGGTCGATTGTTTGAAGATAATGTGCCAAGTTTTACTGTTTATGCGCAAGTTAAAGAGATTGTTTGGTTAGAATCGTTTGATTATTATTACAATCAAGTGGAAACATCAATCATGAATTCACCAATATCGGTAAAAAAAATCGAAGATACGATATATGTAACTAAGGGAATCGCAGAAATTATCAATCATGATTTTCCAAAACAACAAGATAAGTTACTGTATCGAACAAGTGGCGGTCTGCTTGTACAGATGAATGAAACACCGAAGAAGGAGTTTTTTGATGCGCACTACCAACAGCTTCGACAGGCTGCTTTGGAAAGTGTTTCAGGTGTGAGCTGGCATCGATATCTTTTTAGGCGATTGATTGTTTTGAAAAAAGACTTGGAACGTCTGTTCAAGAAAAAAGAATGATTGGAGAAAAGCTTGATTAAGATAAAGGAAGCACTCAGTTGGCAATATAAATCGCTAGTTTTAAGTTTGGTCAGAGTTTATCACAGTTGCTTTAAAAAGACAGATCGTGTTGCTAAGTTTACCGAAGCTGTTCAAGAGTCAACACGAAAAAAGATCATTTTACTTGATCCACCCGAGCATGGCAATTTGGGAGATAGTGCGATTGCATATGCAGAAAAATTGTTTTTGGAAAAGATTGCCAAACAAGCAGATTGTGATGTCTTCATGGGGGCGCTAACTGACGGATTTGATTTAGTAGCACCACTTAAGGTTTTACTTAGCCCTGAAGACATAGTATGTCTTCAGGGGGGCGGTAATTTTGGTAATCTGTATTGGCGAGAAGAAATGCTCAGGCAATACACCAGTAAAAAATTGCCAAAGAATCAAAAAGTGATGTTTCCACAGTCTGCTTACTTTACCAAGGATGATTACGGGGAAAACGCACTCAAGCGTTCGATTAGAGTTTATAATAAAAATAACAGCTGGTCGTTATTTGCTAGAGAAAGTAGTACCAAAACATTTTTTGAAGAAAATTATCCAAATTGTTTTATCGGCTACACGCCAGATATTGTTTTATCCCTTGACATTGTAGAAGAACTTGATCATTCTATTCGAAAAGGAGCGATGACGCTTTTTAGAGAGGATAAAGAAAAAGCTGTTTCTGAGAGTGCATTAACAGAGGTGACAGCATATTTAGAAACAGTCTTTGATAGAGTGACACCATCAGATACAGTTATTAATCAGGCTGTCTTACTCAATCAGCAAAAAGATTATTTATTTAAGATTTGGAATGAAATGGCATCAAAGGAACTTGTGATAACGGATCGACTGCATGGTATGATTTTTGCCTATATCACTGAAACACCGTGTATTGTTTTTGGTAATTCTTATCCCAAAATTTCACAAACTTATCAAGATTGGTTAAAAGACTGTAATTTCATCAAATTTATTAGTGATGTATCTGTTGATAATGTCGCAAAAGCGCAAAAAGAATTAGAAAAATTGACACCAAAGCGTCTAGATTTGGAAGATAAATTTGAGCCACTAAGACAGGCGATTTTAAATAAAATTTAATATTGACAGGAGTTTAACAGATGGCTATTATTGAACGAACGAACGAACGAACGAACGAACGAACGAACGAACGAACGAACGAACGAACGAACGAACGAACGAACGAACGAACGAACGAAATAAAGATAACTAGAGTTATCAAAAAAGAGAAACGACTAACGATTGAGTTTAGTGTTTCTCATTCAATTCAAAAATATTTCAAAACAGATGATTTTTGGTGTGAGTATGCTGAAGAGATTGAGGCAGTTCCTAACTCAATTGCAGTTATTCCATTTTTAGTCAATGTTTTACCAATTGCTTGGATTTTGGATATTGAAATATTTGTGGATGAGCTAGATCAATCATTTTTGGATTCAATTCAACATTTTAAACAGGGCTATATTGATTTATATCCAGAACTAGATTTTAAAGGTGAAATTTCTGTAGGGGAAACTGTTTTTAATCAATCACTGAAAAACAACACTCAGAAAGGACTTCTGTTTTCTGGTGGTGTAGATGCGACCAGCAGTTTGATTCAATTAATTGAATCGGGCGAGAAACCCGAACTCATTACGATATGGGGTTCTGATATTCCATCCGATGATTTAGAAGGATGGACAAATAAATATTCGATTACTAAGTCAATGGGTCAAGAGTTAGAGTGTCCATGTACATATATCCAAACAAACTTTAGGAAGTTTTTGAATGAAGGCGACTTAGGCTTACTGGTCAAAAAACAAATCAACGATGGTTGGTGGCATGGTTTACAGCATGGAATTGGCTTGATTGGCTTAGCAGCACCGATTACCTATTTACATGGCATTAGCGAATTATACATTTCAAGCTCTAAATCAACGGATGAAGCTGGAAGAGTTGCAAATATTGATACAATTGTTAACTTTCTTCGATTTAATCAGACGAATGTTATCAATTATCAAGCTGATATGTCACGTTGGGAGAAACAAAAGTTGCTTGGAGGCTATGTGGATAAAAATAACTTAGAATTACCGATTCATGTTTGTTGGATAACAACTTCAGGTTTAAATTGTCTGAATTGTGAAAAATGCTTCAGAACGGCTTTGATTTTTATACTAAATAATGTGCCTTTATATAAAGTGAATTTAGGACATTTTTCAAGTGCTAATTTTACCAATCAATTTTTCAAAAAAATCTTACCTGCCTTAGCTGGAGGTCCAGAACTTGTTACTAAGACTTGGCGGTCAATATTTAAAGCTGCTGAAGAGAAGAATGATGTTTTACAGACGTATCATTTGGAATGGATGCACCTGTTTGATTTTGAAAAAGCGATCAAGAAAGAAAGAGTGAAGTTTCAGATAAAGGCGTTGTTTTTACGCCCGATCATATGGACGTATCAAAATACTTTAAAGCAAAGTAATGTTATCAAAAAAGGGATAGATAAATTATTAGGTCAAAATTAATCAATTAAAAGTATGAAAGGATAGAGAATGAGTAATAATAAAAATTTAAGCATCAATCTGATTACTTCAGTCTTTACTTTTATAGTAACGATTCTCTTTTCTTTCTTTTTATCGCCTTATTTGGTTAAGCACGTCGGTGTTGAAGCCAACGGATTTGTTACTTTAGCGAATAATGCAATCCAAATTATTTCAATAATCTCAATTGCGATTAATTCAATGAGCAGTCGATTTATAACAATAGAACTTGTCAGTGGCAATCTAAAAAAAGCAAATGAATATTATTCGTCAACTTTTTTCGGGAACGTTTTAGTCTTTCTTATTACGGTAATTCCAGTGACATTAATCATTATATTTCTTGAAAAATTTATTCAAGTGTCGCCATCTCTGGTTAGCTCTGTTAAAATATTGTTTACACTTTGCTTTCTTAACTATTACTTAAACACTTGTACACCAAATTTCCAAGTTGCTATTTTTTCGCAAAACAAACTATATCTACAATCAATAGGGACATTAGCTCAAAATATCCTTAAAATTTCATTGATTTGTCTGATGTTTGGATTATTACCTGTTGATATTGTGACGATTGGGATTGCAACTTTAGTTGCAACACTGTTTTATCAAATTTTTCTATTTGTGGCAAAAGAACGTCTTTTATCTAGTTTAAAAGTGTCAGTGAAATGGATTAAATGGCGACGTTTATGGGAAATCGTTTCATCTGGATTTTGGAATTCAATCAATCAAATTTCATTATTGATGTTACAAGAATTAGATGTTTTGATTGCGAATGTGCTATTAGGTGTTACTGATATGGGGATTATTGCAATTGTCAAGATTGTACCGATAACGATGAGCAGCTTAGCTGCAACACTTTCGAATTTATTTATGCCAACATTGACAATCACATTTGCCAAAAATGATTTGAAAGGAATGAAAAAAGAGTTATTTAAAGCAGGGAAGTTAATGCTTTTATTTCTGACAATTCCTTATGCAGGTTTTATTTGTTTTGGGAATGCTTTTTTCAAGCTTTGGATGCCAGAACTAGATGCGAATCAATTAGTAATGTTGTCAGTGATTTCATCATTAAGTTTATTTTTTACATTTGGGATTCAGCCATTATATCAAGTTTTTGGTGTGATTAATCGTTTGAAAGAAAATAGTTTAGTTATTTTTGCTTCTGGCATTTTGACACTTTTGGTTGAAATTATTTTATTGAAAACAACAAATTTAGGTTTAATTGCAATCTGCGGTGTATCTTCTGTTATTAGTATTTTGAAAAATATGCTTTTTGTCGTACCCTTTGGTGGAAAATATTTAGGATTTAAGAAAAGAACTTTTTTTCCTCTTGT
>JAISYB010000097.1 GCA_031270215.1 Streptococcaceae bacterium
GCATCAAAGAGCGATTGTCCTGTTTCATCTGTTCCAAACCAATATTTCAAGTTAGGATGAATATACCGCAAGCTAAAATCATCTATCTTAGAGGCATTAATCACAGTATAGTCAGAGAAAAGCGGCTGGATAAAGCTTAAAAGAAGAATCACCGCTAATAAAACTAGCATGGCAATCGCAAGCTTTGAGGAGAAGAACTTCCGTCCAACGCTTCGCCAATATGAATAAATCGGTGCAGAAATCTTCTCAGACTCCCCCGTATGCTCCGGTACGAATTGAAATAAATTATTCTCATCCATGATTACTTACCTCCTTTCTGAGTAGACAGCTTAATCCTAGGGTCAATATATTGCATCAAAATATCACCAACTAATACAGCAAGCACTGTCGTTAAGGTGAAAACAAAGGTAATACCGACAATCATCGAGTTATTATTTGCAGCAATCGCATCTGGTAACATTTTACCCATACCAGGCACTAGGAAGATCGTTTCAGTCATTGTTGCGCCAGCAAATGCCGAAATTATCGCTCCCGGTATCCCATTGACAATCGGGATTAGTGCGTTTTTCATCACATGGTGTCTGGAAATTTCCTTCTCCGAAAGACCTTTAGCACGTGCAAACTTAACATAGTCTGAGCTACGCTGGTCTGTCATATAACGCCTAGTCCATGTCGCAAAACTTGGTGCAGCAATCATTGCGATAACAATGATTGGTAAAATATATGACCTGACATCTCCTGCCCCGTAGGTCGTAAACAAATCAGGTAAACCAAAGAGGCTACTTCCAAGCAGACGATTAAAGTAAATCAACGCAAGCGACGGTATCGCTACAATACTTGATAAAAGAATCAAGCCAAAACGGTCAATAAACTTCCCTGAATGACGTGCCATTAAAGCCCCCGCCGGAATGGCAATCAGATAGGCTAAAATTGTTCCAAGCCCTGCAATCGTAAATGAATTTTGAAGCATTGATGGGTCTTGATAATTGGTTTTTAGATTAGTATAGTCGTCATCATACATTGCCTTTTGACGCTTCGACTGTGTTTTAGGGGGTTGATAAGTAGCAGTATGCGGATCTAGCGATGAAAACATCTTTGAACCATCAGACATTGTGACTTCCTTTGACACCGTTTCGCCTTGACCACTCGTTAGTACATCTGATACGCTCCGACCACCAAAGGTTGGATAGCTTTCGCCAAGATTTAGCGTAATAAAATTCTGGTGAATAAACGGTAGCTTTTTATCGAAATAAAGTAAATATTTATGCTCCGTTCCGCTGCCTTTAATCACAAGACCGTCCTCCCAAGCAAGCTTTAAATACCGTTTTAACTTGGGATTAGACTTATCCTGAATCTTCCAAGGGTGGTCAATTTGGATTAGATTACCATAAAACTTAGCAACACGTTCAAGCAATGGTATCTCACGCGTTGCAATAATCTGCCTGCTCGTTGGCAGCTCATCAAGCTTCCAAACACCCTTTTGTGTATCGAGGTACTTCTTTGCAGTTGCTAGGTTCTTTTGATTTACTTTACTTGTATAGCTCGGCGTTGTCTTTTGAATCTTGGTTAGCAATTCCTTTGGTGTTAGATAGTCGATATAACCCTGCTTTTCATAAATAGTGTTTTCGTAGTTCTTGCGTTTATCTAAATTTCCGGCAATCTTTGAATAGTTTTGGTCGGAAACAAATATTGCACGCCTTGGTATTAGCGAAAAGATTAAAGCATAAACAATCGCCGTCACAATCACAACCGATAGCAATGATCGAACTATCCTAAAAAAGATATATTTCTTCATAATTAGACCATTTCCTTAAACGAAAAACTGAGACCACTGGTTTTTCTGTGGTCTCAATTCCGAAAAGGAAACTTCCCTTCCCTTCTATTTGTCAGAAGTCTTAGACAGCTTTGCTACTTTCGCTTTCCAAGCTTTCAGTGCCGTATTATATTCCTTAGTCGTTACAGGATTCTTTTGAACCTTTGTATATTTGTATGAGCTTTGAGTCCCGCCAACACCGTTAGAATTGATGCCTGAGAATGGTACAATTCGAGTATTTATAGGAGTTGTATCTGATGCGTTGATTGGTACAACATAAGCATTATCAAGCAAATAAGCCTCAGCTTTTGCAAATTTTTCATACCTTACGTCTAATGAAGAGAATTCACTATTTGCCGCAACAAGTAAATCTTGATACCCGGCAAAATCAAGTGTTTCTTTAACTGCGACACCTGTATCAGCGCCCTCAAGCGTTGCTTCTGAGTCAAGACCAAAGCTTCTGAAAACGTCCCCGTCCTTAGGACTAAAGATGTTTAAATAAGTTGCAGGATCTTGATAATCAGGTGACCAGCCAGTGATGATGAAGTCATAGTCCGCATCAGCTGCTTTCTTAAAGGAGAAGGTTGAGCTAACATATGGGTCCTGAGCTAATTTGATGATGTTAAATTCTACCTCACCATCAAGCGTTGTTTCTATCGAATTCTTAAGTGAAGTATAAGCTGCAATACCTAATTGAGATGTTTCACGAACCGGTGCATCAATGATGATTGGATTTTCTTTAGAAATCTCCACACCCTCACTCTTAAGCTCTGCTTTAGCCTTGGCAAAATCAACCTTAGCGACTTCTGGGTTGTAAGTTCCATTAGCCCCTTGTGCAATTGGCGTTTTTGCCCATGTGCTGTTTATTGCTTCCAAATCTTTTTGAACCGCTGTTCCATAGTCTTTACCGTCAATTTGGACAAAGTCTGTTGGAACAATCGTACTTCTAATCGGAAGTGTCGCAGCATCTGCACCGACATATTGCGCTTCATATTTCTCTTTATCAATCGAGAAGGTAAAAGCTTGACGGAAGTTTTTGTTTAACAATGCCTTTTGAGTTGCGTTCTTTTGGGCATCTGTTTTTGATGTGCTATTGTTAAATGTTTGACGGTTAAAGTTAAATGTTGCATAATACGTGCCACTACTTTGTTGCTGCCAATAAACTGTCTTTTGGTCAACATTTTTGTAATAAGGTAGGGCAGGGCTTAGTCCTACCTCGTCAAGTGTTCCGTTCTTAAACTTCGTATAAAGCTCTTCTGGCTTTGAGCCATCATAATAAGTTCGCTTGATATTATCAATATAAACGTTTTTCTTATCCCAGTAGTTTGGATTTGCCTTATAGTCAATTTCTGACTTATTATCAAATTTAGTTGGGATAAATGGTCCATTGTAAAGCAAACCGTCTGTTGCGACTTTACCGAAATCTTTCCCTTTTTCCTTTAAAAATTCTGCATTAACCGGATAAAGAATACCGTAGGTTGTCTTAGAATTCCAAAAGGTTTCCGGATTGTTTAAAGTATAGGTTAAGGTATAAGCTTTATCATCTGCTTTAATCCCAACATGTGAGAAGTCCTTATCCTTACCGTCAGCATAGTCCTGTAGACCTTTGACAGAATCTGAAACAAGGTAAAGTGCTTCTGACTGTGCATCAGCTGCATGCTTTAATGACGTTACCCAATCAGAAGGCTTAACTGTTGCATAGGTATTACCTGATGCATCAACCCACTTAACACCCTTGCGGATATGATAAGTATAAGTTTTGCCGTCCTCAGAAACTGACCATTTTTCAGCTAAAGATGGTTTGATTTGGCGGTATTGGTCATATGTCAATAAACCGTCAACGAAGTTCGCAGTATTCTGGTTTGTGTATGTTTGCATTGCCACCGTGTAATCTAGTGTTTCCGGATCCTGTGTATAGGAAACATTTAAAGTCTTATCTAAATCCCCTTCTGCGCTACTACCCTTAGAGCAGCCAGCTAAAGCCAGTGTAGCTAATAAAGTCACGCCCAGTGCGCCATATACAAATTTCTTTTTACTCATTAAACCCTCTCCCCATCTTCTTTGTTTTAATTTCGAATGTAAAACATTCTAACGACATAACAACAATAATAGCCTTCATACTCTTGAAATTAATCCAACGATTGGTCTAGCGCTTTATTGCTCTAGTCCTTTCAAAAATATAATTGTTATTCTAAGCAATTTTTAGACAAATTGCAATATATACAGACATGCTTTCTTTCTATCACCAACACCTATATAAACTATCAGTCTAAAAACTATCAGCCTAAAAGGATTGAAATAGATTGCGGCAAAGCTGTATAAATTCCATGAAAAAACTACTAACTGTATAACCTAGTGCTATCGAAATCAGTAGCAAGGTCAAGCGAATCAACGGTGTATTTTGATACTCACGCTTAAAAAACGTTTCTAAATTCAACGATTGAAGCCCTCGAAATGCCAAGAAAATAAAAATAAGATGTGCCCAAATTTGCATTAAAGCATTGATTCCATACATATAAATTCCTCCCTCTAAAGCGCACACCAAAACTATTTATATCGTAGCATTTTACTTCCAAAACACTAAGTATTTTAGTCTAATCAGCGCTGGTTTCTAAGTAAATTTAAAACAAATGGCAGAAGTTTCCCGCGACTTCTGCCGATTTCGCTCTAAGGTGTCAAAATCCCTTCTAAAACACATAAAGTGTCTTAAAAGGGAGTGTTTTGCGTACTGCGATTGTGTCTTTTATTGGGAAGCTGCCATTTTCAAAAGACTAAGATAGTCTTGGTGTGTTAGTGTGTAAACAATATTACCCTCGTTATAGCTTAGGGTGTTACTTGAGCCGACATGAATGGTAATCTGTCCGACATCACTTGGCGCAGGCAAATAGACGGTGTCTAGTAAATCGATAATATTGTTGGCAACCGTTTCTGCATTTTGGTCAGTGCCGTTTGTTACTTGGACGACTAACGACCATCTGCCTTCCTTCCAGCCAAGATAAGTTGAACCTGCCGCACCCTGCTGATAGCCTGTTATTCCATGGTGAAGCGCTAGAGCTTGCCCACCACTTTCTTGATAGCCAACCGCTTGGATTGCCTCATCACTACTTGCTACCTCGTCTTTTTTAAATGTTGCAAATGGAGTTGCGCTTGCTAAGCTTGAATCATTAAGCGGCAAAGCGGTTGATACTTCATAGTAATTAAGCTGATAACTCTGCGAATGCGGTGTCGTATAGGCAGCTGAAATCTGCTGATTATTCGGCGGAAAGACATTAGACGGTAGTGACTCTCCTGTAAAAACATTCAACAAGTCAGCATAAACCTGAGATTTCTGCACTGGCTCTTCACTACTAGCACTACTACTTGACTTTGAAACGGATTGCTTCTTAGCGCTTTTGCTCTGCGAGGAGTGACTAGTGTCTTCCTTTTTACCGCCACAGGCAACTAGCAAGAGCAAGCTGCTTAAACAAACGACAACCTTAACTAAATACTTTGTCTTCATACGAATAATCCCCTTTATGATGAGTTATTTCTTAACAAGCCTAACTTCGATTGCTTCAACACGTTTAGCTTTGCCGACTGTTCCGGCAATTGCGCCATCACTAACCCAACCCTGCCAGCCGACATCTTGAACATGCGTGCGGTATTGAATATGATATTTGCTCGCTAATGCGCCAGTTAAACGGATTTTGACCGCTTCTATGCGTTTAGCTTTGCCGACCGTTCCGGCAATTTGCCCATTTTTGACCTCGCTTTGCCAGCCAATATCTTGGACATGTGTGCTGTAAACAATGTCGCCAGTCACTCCTGATTCATTATAGGCAAGCTGTAAGGCTTCCACACGCAACGCTTTTCCGGTCGTACCGGCTGTATTTGGTGCGTTTTTGACTGCCTGCCAGCCGACATTTTGGACATGTGTACGATATTGTAGAACGCCTGTTTTAGTTGGTTTCAAAATGGTTGGAATGTAGTTAAAGGTCACTGTTTGATTTTTTGTATCCTGAGCAGTTAAGCCATTCTGGTTGGCTGCTATCTTAATCGTTTGAGCACCCGGCTTGTAATAGCCTGAAATGTCCGGCGGTGTTACAGTGACTGTCGCACCAACCTCTCTGGTTGTCGTTTGCGTTTGAATAACTGCCCCTGTGTCAGCATTGACGTAGTTTTGATTAATCGTTACATAAGTCTTAGGAACAAGCTTGACTTCGATTGCTTCGACACGTTTAGCTTTGCCGACTGTTCCGGCAACTGCCCCATCACTAACCCAACCCTGCCAGCCGACATCTTGAACATGCGTACGATATTGAATATGATATTTGTTCGCTAATGCGCCAGTTAAACGGATTTTGATAGCTTCTATGCGTTTAGACTGCCCGCTTGTTCCTGCAGCTTGCCCATTTTTGACCTCGCTTTGCCAGCCAATATCTTGGACATGTGTGCTGTAAACGATGTCGCCAGTCACTCCTGATTCATTATAGGCAAGCTGTAAGGCTTCCACACGCAACGCTTTTCCGGTCGTACCGGCTGTATTTGGTGCGTTTTTGACTGCCTGCCAGCCGACATCTTGGACATGTGCTTTATATTGCAAAGTCTTTTCCGCTGTCGGTTTCAAGTCAGGATACGATATGACACTACCTCCTGTAAAACGTCCCGTATAGTCAATATTTGTATCAATCGCAGCACTTCTGCTCATACCTGTATAATACATCTGAGAAGAAAACTGCCACGCAGCATTGCCTGTATTTAGCAGATTATTTTTTGACGGTTTACCATAGAGGTATTGCGCAACCCAGATATTTGTAGCGCCTAGATAACGTGGCTCCATGTATTTGGTATAATCTCCGACCCATGACTGCGAACAATAGTGCATGACATTGCTAAAGCCTAACGCCTTGAGTTGATTTTGAAAGGCTAGGGAAGTTAGCGTTGGATCAGCATTTCCCTGTGTCGTTGCAGGATCTTCAATATCATTAACCATTAAGGTTGACGAAGAAAGCCCAAGTTCCTTAGCATATTGGGCGAAGTAGGTCGCCTCAGAGCGTGCTTTGCTGTCATTTGCAAACATCGAATAATGATAAACTGAAACGACTAAGCCTGCATTTTTCGCCATTGTGATAAAGCTTTTCGCATAAGGATTGCGATAATTCGTGTCCTGCGTCAGCTTAATACAAACTCCCTTAACACCCCTATTTTTTAGATTATTAAAGTCGGCTTGAGTCATCCAGCTTTGCCAGCTGGCAATATCTACAAAGTCCTTGCGTGGTAAGCTAGCATCATCACTGCTGAGATTGTCTGGCGTATCAGCCAACACCTTCACTTGACGCGCACCTGCTGTTGGCTGATAGAGTGATTTTAACAACTTTTCTGTCGGCTTAACATCTTCATGCGCACCTGAGGCGTAAAAGCCCATTGGAATATCCTCAGCAACTGCCTCCTCTGTATCTGCGCTTGAAGTAACCGGCTCAGGCTCAGAGCTATTTTGAATTAATTGTTCGCTGCTTGAAAGCTCAGAGCTACTTGAGATACTTTCTGAAGTGACATCACTTGATGATGGTATAATGCCGCTTTCCTCCTCAGCGACAACTAACAGCACTTCAAACACCCCAAGACCTAATACGCCAATCAGTCCTGCGTTTAACAGTCTACTGTGTTTCTTTTTAAATTCCCCTAATTTCATGGTATTTAACATTCCCTTTCTTTTTGATTAAATTTAAAAAATGAAGCAGTCACCTACTCCATTTAAAGTACATCACTAATCAGTCTTTGAAATTTTTACGAATCGCTTCTAACGCATCATATTGTAAAACAGTCTGTCCGTATTCGACTAAAACATCGCGCGTAATCGCCGTCTTTTCGCCGTATTCAATCACCCGTCCTAAAATATTCTGCACATTAGCTGAGCCGATTTCTATTTGATTTAATAAAATAATCAAGTAGTATTTTCCATTGTACTGATAGAGTTCTGTTGCATCCGCATTGATAAATAAGTCTTGAGCTAAGGTAATCACATTTTCAAAGTCGTCAAACTCCAGCGAAAAATAGATAAATTCCTTAATCTCTTCCTTTTCTTCCTCTGCTTCTAAATGATCACCTGCCTCGTGCGATTTTTTTCCGTTGATCCCTTTTAATATCCGATCAACCGTATCCTCAAGCGCCACATCATCTCTTGAAACATAAACCTCCAAGCTGTTCTCGCTCGGAACAACCTGAAAACTTAACACATTTGAGTCCTCAAACTCATCAGCGATACCAGCTTCATCCAAAATTGTGTAGAAAAAATCCTCTACTGCCCGCTGGTCGCTCATAAAATCAATCAGATTCATCCCTCGATCAGCTAAGTCCTCCTTAGTAATCGTAATTCGGACATTTCCTTCGTTAATGTGTTCCAGCTCCATATGAAACACCTCTATTCTTTTTAATATTAAAGTTCCTTGCCCAAATTATAGCAAATTTCCCCTTAAATAGCCAGAAGCACCTATGCCTTACTAATCCACGTAAAACCTAGGTACTCTGTCTGAGAGCGCACAGGCAATTTCATAGTGAATCGTCTTGCTGTATTCTGCGACTGATTGCATCGTAATCTCCTGATTGCCGTCTTGACCAATCAAGGTCACCTTAGTGCCAACGGGAAATGCTTTAGGCAAGCGTATCATTAGCTGATCCATGCAAATCCGACCGATAATTTCACACCACTGTCCTTCAACCAATAGCTCAAAGCCTTGCAGACGTCTAAACCAACCGTCCGCATAACCTATCGGTACTGTCCCAATCCACTCAGTCTGCTTGGTTTGATAAGTCGCACCATAGCTGATAAATTCGGCTGCACCAACCTCTTTGACATGAGTCAGCTGGCTGATTAAAGATAGGGCAGGCTGTAAGGTAAAAGGCGCTGCTAAGGCTCTCCCAGCTGGATTTAAGCCATAGATACCAATGCCAAAGCGCACCAGATTACCACCACAAGCCTGATGCCATAACGAAGCTGCTGTATTACTGACATGGACTAGCTCCGGAAGCTTGGCAAAGCTTGCCTTTAGCCTGTTAAAACGCTCAATTTGTTGATTGAAATAATCTTGATTTGGCTCATCTGCTGTGGCAAAATGCGTGAAAACACCCTCAAAAATGACCCCAAGCTGATTGATTAAGCCTTCAGCCTGCTTGATTTCTTCAACTGTCCTAAGACCAATTCGACCCATACCGGTGTCAAGCTTCAAATGAATTTTCAACTGCTCTAAGTCGTCAACAGCTCTAAGCTCCTCTAAAAATTCCACACGCGCAGCTGTCAAGGTAATCTGATGTTTAATTGCTAACTTGGCATATTGCACCGGAATTTCACTTAAGACCAATATCGGCACGCTTAATTGTTGTCGCAGGTCTAAAGCTTCATCTAGGTTGGATACACATAAGCCGCTAGCCCCTGCTGCAACTGCCGCCTTAGCGATTTGACTTGCACCATGACCATAACCATTTGCTTTGACAACTGCAAAAACCTTAGCGCCTTTTGCATTGGCAAGCTCCTGTTTAATATTTGCCCTAATCGCAGAAAGATTAACGCTTGCAAACGTTGGTCGATGTCTTGCTTGATTCATTATTTCTCCCCTTTCAGAAATGGTAGAAGGCTTGCTTAAAAGTACGCCAAGCTTACTTATCAGTTGTCCTTTGAATAATTACAAAAGCAACAACAGTAGTTTCGCTGTGACTTAAGGACAAGCTTGCTGTGCCATCAAAAGGTGGAAGCTTGGCAAAATACGGCTTACCATACTGATTATTTAACACCTCTATATCCTGAAAGCCCAGCTTGCCTATTCCTGTTCCCCACGCCTTAGAGAACGCCTCCTTAGCAGTCCATCTGCCGGCTAAATACTCTATCCTGCGCCGCTTAGCAAGCTTTGAGAAAACAAGCTGTTCATTCGGTGTTAAGACACGCGTGACAAATTTTTCCTTAGCAATCAAATCA
>JAISYB010000015.1 GCA_031270215.1 Streptococcaceae bacterium
TACGCTTTGATCACGCATTGCTTGAATTAGAAAAGCAATATTCTATTTTAGGCACGCCTGCAATTGAGCGTTATGTCTTGGAGGATAGGAACCTTTTAGCCTATCAAAAGGGTGATTTACTCTTTGTCTTTAATTTTCATCCAACTTGGGATGTC
Organism: Streptococcaceae bacterium; assembly: GCA_031270215.1. GTDB lineage: Bacteria > Bacillota > Bacilli > Lactobacillales > Streptococcaceae > MMGLQ5-1. The sequence goes on from JAISYB010000015.1 coordinate 156, forward strand.
GATGTTGACATCTGGAGTAATCAAGCGCCGAGCTTTGTATTAGACACAGATGACGGACAGTATGGCGGTTTTGGTCCTAGAAATCATTACCATTACAATCCAGACAATCAAACGACCTTCTTTCATTTAGTACCAAGAAGTGCAATGGTTGTTAAGCTGTAGAACACTAAGAAGTATCAAAAAAAGCTGACCTTTCTAGATTTTTCTAGTTGGTTGGCTTTTTCTGATTTTTATAAAATACTTAAATGTGTTGGAAATCTGAACTCTAGCGACCAGTTCTTAATTAATCTAATCTGAAAATTCTAGTGGTTGTATCATTTGGTAATAGACACCGTTGATAAATTTGGAACACCGTTTTCTCAGTGCATGGGGGTTCTATTTTTGAAGAAAATCCGAAAACAGGCAGCAGCTTAGAAAAGTCCACACCTATGGTTTCATTCCTCGACCCTTAAATTTTCTTGTTATAATTTAACAATCTTTGTACCGTGGACTTGATTTGTACCGGTTGCCTCAACAACTGCTTGATAGTTTTGGTAGGTTACGCCGCCGCCAACTAAAATTTCAATGCGTCCGTCGGCGTAATCAATTAATGCTTTTAGTTGTGAAAGACCTGCTTCAATTGAGTATTCGCTGGTATTGCCATGTGTTAGGATACGAGTGACACCATGCTTAATTAACCAATCGACTGCTTTAAATTGCGCATCTCTTGGTATCAAATCAAATGCCATGTGAAAGACAACCTGAGCCCCACCTGCGGCTAGCAAAAGGGTTTCCATTGCTTCCACATCAATCAAATTTTCAGCCGTTAAACAGCCAAAGACCACGCCATCGCTGTTTAGCTCAACGGCTTTTAAAATATCAACTTCCATGATTTTAATCTCTAGGTCGCTGTAAACAAAATTACCGCCACGCGGTCTAATCATTGTCATGACTGTTGCGTCATTGTCATGCGCATATTTGACAACCTCGTCAATCACACCAAAGCTTGGCGTTGTTCCACCGACAGTTAGGTTATCACAAAGCTCAATCCGCTTTGAACCTGCAGCTATTGCTCTTGGAATATCTGTAAAATTCTCTGCACAAAATTCTTTAATTACCATCATACACTCCTATGTTTTGTAGTAAATAAAAAGCCGGAAAACTTCCGGCTTTTGCTGTTTTGCAACAGAATCTGCTTAACGGCGTAAGCCTAATGCATTGATAAGCTCGCGGTAACGTTGAACATCTTTGTCACGCAAATAAGCGAGTAAGTTACGACGATGACCAATCTTTTTCATCAAACCACGGTAAGTATGGTGATCTTTTTTATGAACTTTGATGTGTTCGTTTAAGTGATTGATTTCCCATGTCAAGACAGCGATTTGTACTTCTGGAGAACCAGTGTCGCCTTCGTGGCGTGCGAATTGAGAGATAATCTCGTTTTTCTTTTCTTTAGAAATTGCCATGTTTTTTCCACCTCTTCTGATTGTGTCAATTACTGAGTAGAGCGTTGGTGTTTCGCCAAACTAAGTAAAAGCGTGTAATGTCTTAAACACTACTTTATTACTTTACTATCAATTCAAATTTATTTCAAGGGAAATCTTCATCTTTTGAGCAATTCCCTTTTATTATAGCCTAGATTATCTGATAATGACCGTTTGAGGAAAAGATTAGCCATATCAAAAAAGGTGGGACAGCGTACTGACACACTGCTCCACCGTGAATTGTGAACACTAAAGTATTATATTGCAGCCACTCTTTTGCTCGACTTTTTAGCGTAGCGGCTTTAGTGGGTTAAACATTTAATACTTTATCTAAAAATTCTTTAGTTCGTGGGTGCTTTGGTGCACCAAAGATTTGCTCAGGTGTACCGTCCTCTAGGATTTTACCATGGTCGATAAAGAGTACTCGGTCAGCTACCTGCTTGGCAAAGCCCATCTCGTGCGTGACAATAACCATTGTCATACCTTGTTCAGCAAGATTCTTCATAACGTTTAAGACGTCCCCTACCATTTCTGGATCAAGAGCTGAGGTTGGTTCATCAAACAGCATGACATCAGGGTTCATAGCAAGTGCACGTGCAATGGCAACGCGTTGCTTTTGTCCGCCTGAGAGTTGTTCAGGGCGCATGTCCTTCTTGTCCTCTAAGCCGACTTTACGAAGCAGCTCGATTGCTTTTTGCTCAGCTTCCTCACGTGTTGATTTACCAAGGTCAACTGGGGCAAGCGTGATGTTTTCTAAAACGGTCAAATGTGGAAAGAGATTAAACAATTGAAAAACCATACCGATATGTTCACGAATCTTGTTAATATTTGTGTTTTTGTCAGTTAAGTTTGCACCGTCAATGATGATTGTTCCGCTACTTGGTTCTTCGAGCTGGTTGAGTGTCCGTAGGAAGGTTGATTTTCCTGAACCGGAAGGGCCAAGTATAACAACGACCTCACCTTCAGTGATTGAGACGGAAATACCTTTTAGAACCTCGTTTTTGCCGTATGATTTTTTTAAATCCTCAACTAATATCTTTTCGTTTGCCATTAGCTCACCCTCCTTTCGATGATCTTAGAGATTTTTGTCAAGATTGTAATGACAAAAAGATAGATGATTGCAACGATAAAGTAGACTTTAAAGGATTGCAGATTACGTGCGACAATAATCTTGGAGCTTTGGAGTAGCTCGATTAAGCCGATTGCCGAGATAATCGTTGTATCCTTAAGTGAGATGATAAATTGGTTGACAAATGACGGAATCATAATCTTAAAAGCTTGCGGTAGAATGATTTGCCGCATTGCCTTACCATATGGCAAGCCTAGACTTCTGGCAGCTTCCATTTGACCGACAGGAACGGCATTAATCCCACCACGCACAATCTCGGCGATATAAGCACTGGCATTTAAGGTTAATGCAATCACCCCAGCGGTAAAGTCATTGAGCGGACTTTCATGACCGAGTAAGGATTGTAAGAGATTAGGGATACCATAAAAGATAAAGAATGCAAGTACCATTAAAGGAATACCACGGATAATATCAACAAAGATTGTGGCAAACCATTTTAATATCTTGGTGTCGCTGACACTAAACAGCCCAATGATTGTACCAAAGATGAGCGCAAGTCCAAATGAAATCAAGGTCAGTAGCAATGTATAGCCTAGACCGTGAAGCAGCTGCTGCCAGTTATTTGAGATAATACCTGTGAATGTCGTTTCATCAACGGTATTGTTTTTGTCGGATTGATCTTTACCTAGATAGTTGGTGATGATTTTCTTGTATTGACCATTGGCTTTGATGGCTGAGAGTCCATTATTGAACATCTCAATCAGCTCAGGATTACTACCTTTTTTAACAGCAAAGCCGTACTCACCGATTTTCTCAGGCTTAATTGGCGTCTTAAAGCTCTTGCCTTGAACGATTGCGTATTTAATTACTGGTTCATCGTCCATGATTGCAGCAACAGAGCCAGAATTTAAGGATTCGTACATTGTATCTGCGGCATCAAAGATTTTAAGCTTATATCCGTATTTTTTTTGTACTTTCTTTAGGAAATCAAAGGATGCCGTCCCGTTTTTAACACCGACCCGCTTACCTTTTAAATCTGCATAGCTTTTGATATCTTTGTTGCTTTCTTTGACAGCAAGCGTTGCATTAGCGGTAAAGTACGGTTCAGAAAAGTCAAATGATTTCTTGCGTTCATCAGTAATGCTCATGCCCGCCATCATAGCATCTGCTTGGCTTGCTTGAACTTGGTCAATCGCTGCTTGAAAGCCTATAAAGCTTGTTTCCAATTTAAAGCCTTGCTGCTTCGAGATGGCATTTAGTAAATCAACGTCAATGCCGACATATTGATGATTTTTATTTTGAAATTCAAAAGGTGCAAAAGTTAAGTCGGAAGCAATCTTGTAGCTGGCTTTTTTAGCGATTGCTTTTTTGCTAGAGCCGATATATTTTTCAATAATCTCGTCGTATTCTCCACTAGCTTTTAATGCTTTAAGTCCGGCATTAAATGCTTGTAATAGCTTTATATTATGTCCTTTTTTGACCGCAAATCCGTAGTCGCCAGTTTTAACCCTAGGAAGAATTGCTTTGAGTGCTTGACCTTGATTAATTGCGTAGTTAATAACCGGCTCATCATCCATTGCGCCTTGAATGGCATTGATTTTTAAAGCTTCATACATTAAGTCGCCAGTATCAAAGGTTTTGATTTGGTAGCCGTATTTGTCTTGATTATTTTTTAGCCATTGCTGAGAGATTGTCCCGTTTTTAACGCCGATTGTTTTACCTTTTAAATCTGTATAAGATTTAATCTCTTGATTGTTTTCTTTGGTAGCAATCGTGATATTTGCACTATAGTATGGATCGGAGAAGTCAAATGATTTTTGGCGTTCATCGGTGATACTCATACCGGCAATGACACCGTCAGCTTGTCCGGAGGATAATTTATCTACCGCCGCTTGAAAGCCGGGATTACTTACCTCAATCGTGATATTTTGTGACTTGGCAATCGCTTGGATTAAATCCATATCAATTCCGGTATATGTTTTATCCTTGTCTTGAAACTCAAAGGGTGCATAGGTAGAATCAGATGCAATCTTATAAACCTTTTCTTCGGCATGGCTGATGCGTGCTAGAGAGAAAAAGGAGATGAAGAGCATAAAGCTTATCAAAAAGTGTTTTTTCACAGTTAAAACCTCCCAATATTTATATATAAACTTTATGATACCGTGCTTTTTTAGAAATTACAATCTTTTGAGCTAAAAAAGAGGTTTGTATGTTATATTTTATGACATTAATTGACTGCTGTAGCAACAAAGTATCTGATAAGATTGTTCTGTGCTAAAATAAAGCTAAGGTATAATTTAAAGATGAGAGATGATATAGATGATTGAAAAAGATAGAAATAAGCAATTTGAATTGGTTTCAAAGTATCAGCCCAGTGGCGATCAACCTAAAGCGATTGAACAGCTAGTTGACGGAATTATTGGCGGCGAGAAATCACAAATACTCCTTGGGGCAACAGGGACAGGGAAGACATTTACAATTTCTAATGTGATTGCTGAGGTCAAAAAACCAACACTTGTGATTGCGCATAATAAAACACTTGCCGGTCAATTGTATAGCGAGTTTAAAGAATTTTTTCCAAATAATGCTGTGGAATATTTTGTGAGCTATTATGACTATTATCAACCGGAAGCTTATGTCCCAAGCAGTGATACGTATATTGAAAAGGATTCAAGCGTCAATGACGAAATCGATAAGCTGCGTCACTCGGCAACCTCATCGCTTTTAGAGCGTGATGATGTGATTATTGTCGCATCGGTGTCTTGTATCTACGGCTTAGGTAGTCCAAAAGAATATCAGGAACACGTTGTTTCATTGAGAGTCGCTCAAGAGCTGTCAAGAAATGATTTGTTAAATGCTTTGGTTGACATTCAGTTTGAACGCAATGATGTTGATTTTCAGCGTGGGCGCTTCAGAGTTCGAGGAGATGTCGTTGAGGTATTTCCTGCCAGTCGGGATGAGCATGCCTTTCGCATTGAGTTTTTTGGAGATGAGATAGACCGTATCCGTGAGGTTGAGGCATTGACCGGGCGTGTGCTTGGCGAGGTGGAACATTTAGCGATATTTCCGGCAACGCATTTCATGACCAATCCTCAAACAATGGAAACAGCAATAAAACGAATACAAAACGAATTAAAGGAACGCTTAGCGTTGCTTAATGAGGAAGGCAAGCTACTTGAAGCACAACGCTTAGAGCAGCGAACTAATTATGATATTGAGATGCTAATGGAAATGGGTTACACTAGCGGTGTTGAAAACTACTCTCGTCACATGGAGGGCAGGAGTGAGGGAGAGGCGCCATATACGCTTCTGGACTTCTTTCCGGAGGACTTTTTGATTGTGATTGATGAAAGTCATGTGACAATGCCACAAATTCGTGGAATGTATAATGGCGATAGAGCGAGAAAAGAAATGCTAGTCAACTATGGCTTTCGCTTGCCTAGTGCCTTAGATAACCGCCCGCTGACCTTAAAAGAATTTGAAAAGCATGTTCATCAAATCGTTTATGTTTCAGCAACGCCTGCGCCTTATGAAATGGAGCAAACACAAACGATTGTTGAGCAGATGATTCGTCCGACCGGACTTTTAGACCCATTGGTTGAAGTTAGAAAGAGCATGGGACAGATTGATGATTTATTAGGTGAAATTAATGAGCGCTCAGCAAAAGACGAGCGTGTCTTTGTGACAACCCTGACGAAGAAAATGGCAGAGGATTTGACCGATTATTTAAAGGAAATGGGTGTGAAGGTTAAGTATTTACACAGTGATATTAAGACCTTAGAGCGCACAGAGATTATTCGTGATTTGCGCCTTGGCGTCTTTGATGTCCTAATTGGCATTAATTTATTGCGTGAGGGAATTGATGTGCCGGAGGTTTCGCTGGTAGCAATATTGGATGCGGACAAGGAAGGCTTTTTGAGAAGCGAACGCTCCCTCGTTCAAACAATCGGTCGTGCCGCTAGAAATGCCAGTGGGAAAGTAATCATGTATGCGGATAAGATGACAGACTCTATGCAAAAAGCGATTGATGAAACAAATCGTCGTAGGACATTGCAGATGGCTTATAATGAAAGAGAAGGGATTACGCCACAGACGATTAAAAAGGATATTCGTGATTTGATTGCGATTACCAAGACTGTTGAGGAGGAAATCAAGGATCAGGATTACACGTTGCTAAGGGCAAAGGAGCGGCGTGATTTAATCAAGAAGCTAGAAGCTGAAATGCGAAAAGCTGCTGATGTCTTGGACTTTGAGCTTGCTGCAACGATTCGTGATGTGATAGAGGAAGTTAAAACCGCTTGAAGCTGAAAATGTTCAGTCTGATAGCTGGTTTAATACTTGAGTTTGAGAGGAGTTTATTTTGGGAAATGAGAATATCATCATTCGTGGTGCAAGGTCGCATAATTTAAAAAATATTGATGTGACAATTCCAAGAAATCAGTTAGTTGTGGTGACTGGTTTGTCAGGTTCAGGCAAGAGCTCATTGGCATTTGATACATTATATGCCGAAGGGCAGCGCCGCTATGTTGAGAGTCTGTCTGCTTATGCAAGACAGTTTTTAGGGCAAATGGATAAGCCGGATGTGGATAGTATCGAGGGCTTATCTCCTGCGATTTCAATTGATCAAAAGACAACGAGCAAAAATCCGCGCTCGACTGTTGGAACAGTGACGGAGATTAATGACTTTTTGCGCCTGATGTTCGCCAAAATTGGTGTGCCCATCTGTCCAAATGATCACATTCCGATTACTGCGCAGTCAATTGAGCAGATGGTGGATAAGGTCTTGTCTCTCGCTGAGAGAACACGTATCCAAGTGCTTTCGCCAATTATTCGAGGTAAAAAGGGACAGCATAAAAAAGTTTTTGAGAAAATTCAAAGTGAGGGTTATGTTAGGGTAAATGTTGATGGCGAAATCTTTGAGATTAGCGAAGTACCTGATTTATCAAAGAGTAAAAACCATGATATTTCAATCGTGATTGACCGTCTAGTTGTTAAAACGGGTATTCGTTCCAGATTATTTGATTCGTTGGAAGCAGCATTACGTTTGGCAGATGGCTATGCGGTGATTGATGTGATTGATGGGGAGAATCTATTGTTCAGTGAGCATTA
>JAISYB010000129.1 GCA_031270215.1 Streptococcaceae bacterium
ATGGTAAACTAAAGGGACGTTTGAATGGTAATCATTTCTTGAAAAAATGTATATAAAAGTAAAGCAACCTAAAGCTGCGAAATGGCTGAGCGATATTATCCGCTTGATAGGCTGATTTAGCAGCTCATTTGAAAGGAGTAAAAGCATGCCCGAAATAGAAATTACAGCAACGTGTCAGTCACTTAAGCAAGCAAGACAGCTCGTTGAGCTGGACATTACGACACTTTATTTTGGGGAGGCAATGTTTGGCTTACGCCTGCCACACAATTTTACACGTTCTGAAATCGGTGAATTAACACAAATCGCACATCAAGCAGGCAAAAAAGTTACGGTTGCAGTCAATGCGATTATGCACCCAAAGCAAATGGCGGCAATTCCTGAATATCTTAAATTTTTAGAGCAAATTGGCGTGGATCAGATTACTGTAGGTGATACGGGAGTTATCCATGTTTTAAATCGTGATGCTTATAAGCTACCATACATCTATGACGCCTCAACCATGGTAACCAGCGCAAGACAGATTAACTTTTGGGGGGGCTTTGGCGCAATTGGCGGGGTGATTGCTAGAGAGGTACCAAAGCTTGAATTAGCTAAGATGAGTAAACATCTGGATATCTTTGGGCAAATTTTGGTTTATGGGGCAAGTGTCATTCATCAGTCCAAGCGACCACTTTTGCAAAACTACTATAATTTCATCAAATCAGCAGAGGCAAATGAAAAGTCAGCCAATCTCTTTTTAGCTGAACCAAAGAAAGAAAATACACATTACTCAATCTACGAAGATAATCATGGGACACATATCTTTGCGAATAACGACCTTAATCTGATGCCGGTATTGGATGAATTACTGGAAATGAATCATACACACTGGTTTTTAGACGGAATTTATACACCAGAGGATGATTTTACTCAAATCGTTGCTTTATTTACTCAAGCAGCCCTCAAGTTAGCAAATGGACGGTGTTCGAAAGCGCAAGAGCTATTTTTAGCAGAAAAAGTCCGCGCCTTACATCCAAAATCACGTGGCTTGGATACGGGATTTTATGCGCTTGATCCTAAAATTATCCAGTAAAAATAAGAGCAATTTTAAACTTTTTAGTTAATCAGCCAGCAAGTAAGGAAGGAAATCAATGAAACAATTAAAGCGTCCCGAGGTTTTAGCACCAGCGGGTACTTTGGAAAAATTAAAAACAGCGATTCACTACGGAGCTGATGCAGTTTATATTGGCGGAAATGCCTATGGTCTACGAAGCCGAGCGGGGAACTTCTCCTTTGACGAGATGAGAGAAGGCGTGGATTTTGCCAAAAAACACAGTGCCAAGGTCTATGTGGCAGCCAATATGGTTACTCATGAGGGAGATGAAGCAGGAGCAGGCGACTTCTTTAAGACATTACGTGATATTGGTATCTCAGCAGTTATCGTATCAGATCCAGCATTGATTGAAATCTGTGCAAGTGAGGCGCCGGGGCTTGCGATACACCTTTCCACCCAAGCGAGTGCAACGAATTACGAAACTCTAGAATTTTGGCGCAAGCTTGGCTTAGAACGTGTCGTTTTGGCACGCGAGGTTTCGATGGCGGAGTTACATGATATTAGACAACATACTGATGTTGAAATCGAAGCTTTCATTCATGGCGCAATGTGTATTTCTTACTCAGGACGCTGTGTTTTAAGTAATCATATGTCGCTAAGGGACGCCAATCGTGGTGGCTGTTCGCAGTCTTGCCGCTGGAAGTATGATTTATATGATTTGCCATTTGGCTCACAACGTCGGAGTATTCAGGGGGAAATTCCGGAGGCATTTTCAATGAGTTCAGTTGATATGTCGATGATTGCTCATATTCCTGAGCTGATTGAAAATGGAGTTGATTCGTTGAAAATAGAAGGACGGATGAAATCCATTCATTATGTATCAACGGTTGCTAATGTCTACAAAGCTGCGGTTGATAGTTATATCGCTGACCCTGAGCATTACAGGCTCAAGGAGGAATGGGTGGATGAGCTGTGGAAGGTTGCGCAGCGCGAGCTTGCTACGGGATTTTATTATCAAGTACCAAGCGAGTCCGAGCAGTTGTTTGGTGCCAGGCGTAAAATTCCTCAATATAAATTTGTCGGTGAGGTATTGGCATATGATGAAAAGTTAAAGATTGCAACGATTCGTCAAAGAAATGTCATTACAGCAGGAGATGTCGTTGAGTTTTATGGACCGCATTTTCGCCACTTTGAAACAGTTGTGACTAATCTGCGCAATGAGGACGATGAGCTTATCACACGTGCGCCAAATCCTATGGCAATCTTAACGCTGCCAGTTCCTAAAGTTGTCAAAGCAGGCGACATGATTAGGCGCAAGGCAGAGGGATTAATCAATCTCTACCAAACAGATGGCAGCAGCCAAACTAAAAGATGTTAAAAATATTGCTTCAAGCTTTAAGATTCGTTAACATGCCTGTAAAGTAGCTTTGGATTTTTCCCTGTGTCTAGTTTATAGGGTATATTATGTTATTAGAGCCTTAAATTTTGACTTGTAACATACGAAAACTAAGCGGCGTTAACTAGAATTTCCTAGTCGACACCGCTTTTTAGGGGTTATTTATCTTAGTGATTTGGCTGTAGTTTTATTCAGCAACCTTGATTTCGCCTGTGACAGTACCTTTTTGGTCATCAGCTAATCCATCATAAGCATCTTTTAGTGCTTGTGTTTTGAAGATTAAGTTGCCGTCAACAGTTCCTTTGGTACCCTTGTCTGCGTCACTTTCAAAGTGGAAGCCTTTGGCATTGGCATAGACATCACCTTTAACAGTACCTTGAGCGATACCGAAGTTTTCAGATTCAATAGTCAATTTTGGAACCGTCAGCGTGTAGAGTGCATCAGGCTTGTGGGTATCTGGGTTAGATTTGTAAAGCGCAAGTTCACGTGCTACTGTGCCTTCCTCGTCCTTGAAGCTGCCCTTGACAGTGATATCCTTGTCTGATGTGACATCCTCAGTGATTGCGACTAACCAAAAACCGTGCTCACCCAGACCTCCGGCAAGCTTCGTTGCGTCATTGGTAATTGATGCACCGGTTGTTGTATCAGATTTCTTGGTGCTGCTTTTTTCTGTTTTAGCATCCTTATTGTCTGATTTGTCAGAACTACAGCCGGTTAAAACTGTTCCTGAGATTAGCAAAGCTGCAGCTAAAACCACCAAATTTTTCTTTTTCATAAAACACCTTCCTTAGTTTGTTTTTTATTGAACATCTCAATTATAAGCTAAAATAACGTTTCCAACAATCAATATATCTTGGCTATTACGAAAAATTTTTAACTTATTTCTTCTCGTGCATTAAAGTGTTTTTAGTCAACGCCGATTTGTGATAAAATGAAGGTTATAAAAATTAGGAGGATGCTATGCCAATCTTTAAATATCCAGATAAGCAGTTGAAGCTATTTAGCTTAAATGCCAACGAAGCATTAGCTAAAAAAATTGGAAAAGCCGCAGGAGTTGATTTAGGAAGAATTGCTTCTCGCCAGTTTTCTGATGGTGAAATTCAAATCAATATCGAAGAAAGTGTGCGTGGAAAAGACATTTATATCGTGCAGGCAACCAATTATCCAGTCAACGATCATTTAGTTGAGATGTTGATTATGGTTGATGCTTGTAAACGTGCCAGTGCCAGAACGGTAAATCTTGTGATGCCTTACTTTGGCTATGCAAGACAAGACAGAACGGCACGGCCTAGAGAACCGATTACCGCAAAGCTGGTTGCAAATATGATTCAAAAAGCTGGTGCAACGCGTGTTCTAACACTTGATTTACATACCGTTCAGGTGCAAGGCTTCTTTGATATTCCGGTAGATAATCTGTTCACTATTCCACTTTTTGCTCATTATTATCGTGAAAAAGGCTTGTTTGGTGATGATGTGGTCGTGGTTTCACCTAAGAATTCAGGGGTTAAACGTGCGAGAAGCTTGGCAGAATATTTAGAAGCGCCAATTGCGATTATTGACCATGAAGAAGATGATAAAGGGCGTGAGCTTGGGTATGTGATTGGTGACGTGGCAGGTAAGAAGGTCATCATGGTTGATGATATTGTCAACAAGGGTATAACTCAATATTTTGGCTCATTAGTGCTGGAGCAGGCGGGCGCTGCGGAGATTTATGCGGCAGCTTCACATGGTCTATTTACGGAAAATGCGAAGGAATTACTTGATCGCTCACCGATTAAGGAGATTGTCGTTACTGATTCAGTGAGTGTGCCGAAGACACACGAACCTAAACGTTTAACTCGTGTATCGGCAGCTGATTTATTGGCGCATGGCATTATCAATATTCATGAAAATCAACCAATTTCGCCATTGTTTCAGTATGATAAGACAGAGGACTAATTAAGAAGTAGCATAGGAGGTCAGGTTATGTACTTTGATTATGCAGCAACGACACCGACCTTGCCGGAAGTAATCGAGGAAATCAATGCGACACTTCGGATTGACTTTGGGAATCCATCTAGTGTTCATCGATATGGTCAAAAGGTTTACGGATTGCTTGAAGCAGCACGGGAGGATATTGCTGACATTCTTGATGTAGAAGCCTCTGAGATTATCTTCACATCATGTGCAACAGAGAGTAATAATCATGCACTAATTGGTGCGGCATTGCAGTATCAATCTAAGGGGCGACATATCATTACAACAGCGGTAGAACATCATAGTGTTTTACATACCGTTCAGTTTTTAGAAGATTATCTAGGATTTGACGTGACTTATTTGCCGGTCGAAGCTGACGGTAATCTTTCATTGGCGAAGCTTAAAGCGGCAATTCGACCTGATACGATATTGGTTTCCATTATGATGGTCAATAATGAAACGGGAAATTGCTATGATATTGCAGAGATTGGAACATATTTAGCAAACAAAGAGATTGTTTTTCATACAGATGCTGTACAAGCAATGGGAAAAATCGAGGTTTATCCGCGAAAGCTACAGGTAGATTTATTGTCAGCTACTGCGCATAAATTTGGTGGTCCAAAGGGTGTTGGTTTTTTATTTTGTAAAAAAGGTATTCGACTAGTGCCCTTGCTGCATGGCGGTGAGCAAGAGAAAAAAAGACGCGCTGGGACTGAAAATCTTGCGAGTATTCTAGGTATGCGAACGGCATTGGTATTAAGTGAGGCCACGCGTTGTACTGAAATCAAAAAGTATCAGCGTTTTGAATCAATGGTTACAAAGCGACTCAAGCTTTCAGATATTCCGTTTTATATTAACGGTTCTAAGGGTGTTCCGTATATTTTAAATCTCGGATTTCCTAAGATTAAGCAGGATTTATTGCTGATGCAGTTAGATTTAAAAGGGATTGCTGTATCGACTGGTTCAGCTTGTACAGCAGGAGCTGTAGAGCCTAGTCATGTGTTAGAGGCGATGTATGGCAAAAATTCCGAAAAATTAACAGAAAATATTCGGATTAGCTTTGGTAAGGAAACGACAGATGAAGAAATTATCGCATTAGTTGATAATTTAATCGAAAATTTAAAGTGAGGTAGCAAGATGGCATTTGAAAAACGTGTGCAGTTAGAAAGCAGTAAGTATGGCTATCGCCTAAGCCCAAGCGTTAAGAAATTTACGTTAAGGGATAACGGCTTTAGCGAAACACCGAGGGGAAATTTTCAATTTGAACGTTTATTGGAAACTGTACCTAATTCAGGCGAAGGATTCAAGTTAAAAATTATCGTTAATAATGAACTGACGAAATTAAAACTATCTATTACGGATGATTCGGGCTTGCGTTCGGTTAATATCTTCAAAAATTCAGAAAATGAAATTATCCAAGAGAAGTTTTATTTTCAAATGCAGACATTAGTTGACCGTGGCGTTTTGAATTTTGATTAATTTTGATCTAAAAAGGAGCAGGTAAAAATGGCAAATATCTATGACACAGCAAATCAATTGGACCGAGAGTTAAGACAGACAGCAGAGTATCAAAAAGTCGCTGAATTAATGGCGGAAGTTGCAGTAGATGCCGAAACGAAGGCGTTATATGATGAATTTCTTGCTTTACAGCAAGAGCTGCAAGATAAATTTACACGTGGTGAGCAGTTGAGTGAAGAGGAGCAAACAGCAGCACAAGCGCAATACGTTAAGCTGCAAGAAAATGCTATTTTGAAACAACTTTTCGCTTCCGAGCAGGCATTGCAGGTAATTGTTAATGATTTACAACAAATTATACTTAAGCCAATTCAAGAATTATACGGCAAGCAAGACTAATTTAAAAGCACAGGAAAATGCGGCGTTTAGCTGGTTCAAAACTCTAAAATTCGCTGATTATGAAATAAAAAATCGCATGAAATCAACATTTTTACAAATGAATTTCATACGATTTTTCTATTTTCAAGATTTTTGGCTCAGCCTCAACTTCAATACCATCAATTTCCTAATTGCTACGTCATTAAACGCTGAATTTTATATTGCAAATAATTCTGTTGCTTGAATAGGGGAAGTGTCTAATACTTTAAATTGTTCGTTCACACCCAAGTCATTTTGCATCAAGGTTGTTGTCATTGTCATATGCGCTAATTCAACGATATTATTTTCCTTGCTTAAATGTCCCAAAAAAATCCGCTTCGTTTTATCTCCTAAAACCTCGGTCATGACCTTGGAGCTGTCGTCATTTGATAAATGCCCCTTATCACTTAAAATCCGCTGCTTAAGCCGCCATGGATAATTACCCATTCGTAAAATTTCGATGTCATGGTTGCTTTCGATTAAGTAACAATTCGCATTTTTGATAATACCACGCATGCGATCGGAAACATATCCTGTATCCGTCAGCATAACAAATGATTTATTATCTTTCATGAAACGATAAAATTGTGGCTCAGAAGCGTCATGGCTAACACCAAAGCTTTCGATATCAATGTCACCAAACGTTTTTGTTTTACCAAGCTCGAAGATTTTTTTTTGCGCAATGTCGATTTCTCCGACGCATTTCTCCATTTCCAACCAAGTTTTATGATTGGCATGAACGTTCATTTTGTATTTTCTTGCTAACACACCGACACCGTGAATATGATCCCGGTGCTCATGTGTGACAAATAAATCATCAATTTCTTCTGGCGTACGGTCAATTTCTGCAAGCAATTCCGTGATTTTTTTTCCGGAAAGACCGGCATCTACCAAAATCTTTTTTTGAGCTGTTTCAATATATAAAGAATTTCCAGAACTCCCGGAAGCTAAGATACTTACTTTAAAATCATTCACGATTATCATCCTCTCAACATTTTATTATACGTTGAAATGGCTAAAATTTAAAGTAACATTACTTAATAGAAAATCTAATAGACAATTTACCTAAATTCTATTAAAATGGGGGAACACGTAAATGTCGTTTTGTATTTGGAGTAGGAGGATTATATGCCAAAGGAATTTCAACTAACGCAAGATATTCTAAAGCTTGCTGAAAAGACACTCAATAATACGAAAATTAATAACGAATTTTATCATAAGTACGATGTCAAAAAAGGTTTAAGAGATATTGATGGTAAAGGCGTTTTAGCAGGATTGACGAATATTTCAATGATTCAATCGGTACAGGTATTATCAGATGGAACAAGACAGCCGATTCCTGGGATTCTTGAATACCGTGGTTATAATGTTAAGGAGCTAGTCGGAGGATTTCGGACAGACGGGCGTTTTGGATTTGAGGAAGTATCTTATTTGCTGCTTTTTGGGGAGCTGCCAGATTGCTCTCAATTAGAAGCGTTTAAGGCATTACTTGCCAGCAAGAGAACGCTGCCGACTAATTTTGTTAGAGATGTGATTATGAAGGCGCCAAGCAGCGATATCATGAACTCGATTAGCCGCTCTCTTTTAACGCTGGCGACCTATGACCCGAATGTAAATACAATCAATATTCCTAATGTATTGAATCAAAGCTTGATGTTAATCAGTGTTTTTCCACTTTTGGCGATCTATGCCTATCATGCTTATGCACATTATGATTTGAGTGAGAGCATGTATATTCATTATCCTGATGCAGATTTGTCAACGGCAGAAAACATCTTGCGCTTACTTAGACCAGATAAAAAGTATGTTGATATTGAAGCAAAGGTGTTAGACCTAGCATTAATTTTACATATGGAGCACGGTGGAGGGAATAACTCGACTTTTACAACGCATGTTGTCACCAGCTCTGGAACAGACACGTATTCAACGATTTCAGCTGCGCTTAGCTCATTAAAAGGGCCTAAGCATGGCGGTGCTAATATCAAAGTGACTGAGATGATGAGGGATATTAAGGCAAATGTGGCAGATATTACTTCAGAGAGAGAAATTAAGCTATATTTGAAGCGTATTTTGAGGAAAGAGACATTCGATAAAAAGGGTTTAATCTATGGTATGGGTCACGCTGTTTATACAATCAGTGATCCACGGGCAGATTTATTTAGAGAGTTTGTCAGTAAGTTAGCAACTGCAAAAGGCCTACATGACGAATTTGAATTTTACAGTAAAATTGAACAATTAGCGCCCAAGGTTATTGCCGAAGAAAGAAATATATATAAAGGTGTTTCAGCCAATGTTGATTTTTATAGTGGATTTGTTTATCACATGCTTGATTTGCCGGATGAACTATACACACCATTATTTGCTATTGCAAGAATTGTTGGCTGGTCGGCACATCGAATGGAAGAGTTGATTAATATGAATAAAATTATTCGTCCAGCATATGAAAGCATTGCTGAAAAGCGCTCATATAAGCCCTTGTCAGAACGCTAAGAATAAAGTCAGATAGCGTTTTTTCCACGTGAAATCCGAAAGGGGAAAAAAAAGCTGAAAAAAGATTTGAAAAAGAGTTGACAGTGATATTAAGATTTGATAGTATAAAGAAGTTGTCGCAAGAAGTGCCAACGCGATAGTACCTTGAAA
>JAISYB010000018.1 GCA_031270215.1 Streptococcaceae bacterium
TTGTCACAAATCTCGGCGATTGAGGCAATCTATACACAGCAGGAGTCGGTATTGTTTGGTGCGGATCAGAATTGTCAATTGATGTTAGAAGCATGCGCAGGTTTTTACTTTGTAGATGAAGCGAAAGGGGAGCTAATCAGCGAAATAGGAGATGAGGAGAACGGGCAGGCAGAGTGCTATAGGGCAGTTCATGGTTATTCTCCAAAAAAGCCAAACTATCAAACGACTTTAGTAGCTTTTGGTCCTGGGATTGCTAAGGGAAGAAGAATTGCTCAAGCACGTTTGGTTGATGAGGCGCCGACATTTGCTGAAATCCTTGGTCTGAAAGACTTTCCGAAAAATATTGATGGGAAAATTATAACGGAATTATTTGTAGAGGGAGGGTTACGAGATGAAATTAACAAAGGCTGAAAGAAGCTGGATTATGTATGACTGGGCAAACTCGGCTTATTCTCTAGTTATCGTTACGGCAATCTTGCCGATTTATTTTAAGGCAGTCAGCAGTAATGCTGGCATTTCCGGAGTAGATAGTACGGTAATTTGGGGTTATACTTCCTCAGCTGCAACGCTGGTTATCTCTATTTTGGCCCCATTTTTAGGAACGATTGCTGATTATTTTGGTTATAAGAAAAAGATTTTCACCCTCTTTGCGCTCAGTGGAATGATTACAACATTCGGATTAGCTATTGTATCAAGTCAGAGCTGGGTTGCTTTACTTGTCGTATATGTTTTATCCCATATGGGTTTTCAAGGAGCAAATGTATTTTATGACGGCTTTTTAGTTGATGTGACAAGCGATGAACGTGCTGATAAGATTTCAGCCTATGGTTATGGTTTAGGCTATATTGGTAGTGCCTTATTATTTGTTATTGTTATGATTTTGCAGGTGACTAAAGGTTTTGGATACCTAAATACAATCATTGTTACACAGCTCAGCTTTGTTTTGACAGCTCTATGGTGGACTTTGTTTTCAGTCCCATTTTTTAAAAACGTTCGGCAGATACATGGTGTTAAAAGACAATCGCACTCCATTCGCCGAAGCTTCACACGTTTGATGACAACGATTAAAGATATTCGTCAATATAGGCTTGTTGCCTTATTTCTGCTTGCTTATTTCTTTTACATTGACGGTGTCGATACCATTTTTACAATGGCAACAGCTTTTGGTGTTGATATGGGCATTGATTCAAATCATTTGATTATTATTTTATTAGTTGTTAATCTGATTGCTTTTCCATTTACCATTCTCTATGGTTGGCTTTCAGAGCGTTTTGGAACGAAGGCGTTGATTACTGTGGCAATTGATGTCTATGTCTTGATTTGTTTGTGTGCAATGTTTATGAAAACAGCATTTGATTTTTGGATTTTGGCATTGCTGGTTGGGACTTCTCAAGGCGGGATTCAGGCGTTAAGCCGCTCTTATTTTGCGAAAATTATTCCGAAAGATAAGGCGAATGAATTTTTTGGCTTTTATAATATTTTTGGAAAATTCTCAGCGATATTAGGGCCTATTATTTTTTCGACAATGACAAAACTAACTGGGAAAAGTCAGTTTGGAATTGCGAGTTTGATGATTTTATTTATTATCGGTGGCCTAATTCTACTCTTTGCTGTTAGAGATAGTAAAAATAGTCGTTTGAATGTATGATAGAATTGCTTTAGACTAGGTGACAAAGGTCATCTTAAGAGATTAAGAAGGGAGGGCTTGGATGATTAAGGCAGTATTTTTTGATATTGATGGTACATTAGTGAATAGAAATTCAAGGGTGCTGGATAGTACGAGAAAGGCAATTCAAGAATTGCAAAAACAAGGGGTTATCATTGGACTTGCAACAGGACGCTCGCCGAGCTATGTGCAAGAAATTATGGAAAATTTAGCTCTAGATGTTGCGGTGACTTGTAATGGTCAATATGTGGCATCTTTAGATCAAGTAATTAGTGCTAGGGCGTTTAGTAAGCAGCCCATCATGCATTTAGCTGAATATGCCTCTAAAAATAAGCGTGAAATGACTTTTGAAACGGCTTCTGAAATGGTGGGAAGTCGCTTGATTGCCTTTGGTAATTCAAAGATAGCACGATTTCTAGGTAGTTACATGTCCAAAAGCTTCTCTAATGGTTTAAAGATGGGTTTCCAAAAGATTGTTAGAAATATCAAAAATAAAGATTATCAAAACAATCCCGTCTTACGTGAGGAGATTTATCAAGTGATTATGGTGGCGACCGTTGAAGAGCAGCCGGCACTTGAGAAAGAGTTTCAGGAATGCACATTCACACGAAGTAATCCATATTCAGTAGACATTATCCCTAAAGGAGGCTCAAAGCTGAAAGGAATTGAGATAGCCTGTGCTCATTTTGGGATTAATATGAAAGAAGTCATGGTCTTTGGTGATGCGCTAAACGATATTGAGATGATTAAGGGGGCTGGAATAGGCGTTGCGATGGGGAACGCTGACTCACAAGTGAAAGAAGTTGCCGATTTCGTCACGCAAAGTAATGAAAAAGATGGTATCGCGATTGCCTTAAAGCATTATGCCTTGATTTCCTTTAATCAACTTCCTGTTTTTTATAGCAAGGATTCGTCTTTCAATAAGGTTAAAGAGTTTCATTTGACTTTTGATAACTGCTCTCAGGAAATTCCCAAGCCTTTTTCTGCGGAACAAGCAGGATTTCGAGCAGATTTTAAGATTGAGGAATTGGTTGAATTTTTATATGCTGCAAGTGCGAATCACCCAGAGGTATTTGAAGGACAGATTGAGTTGCTGCACGAAGCAATTGATAAGGCTAAAGTTAAAATTGAGAATAAATCTACGGTAGTTACAGATGTCTTGGTACAAGAGGTTGATGCAATGGTTGACCTATTATATTTCACCTATGGAAGTTTTGTTTTGATGGGTGTTGATCCGCACCGGATTTTTGAAATTGTTCATGAAGCAAATATGGGAAAGCTGTGGCCTGACGATACTGCGCATTACGATGAGGTAACCGGAAAGATTTTAAAGCCAGCTAATTGGGAAGAAAAATATGCGCCTGAGCCAAAAATTAAGGCGGAAATTAAACGGCAAATTGCTGAGAGGATTAAGTAGGAGGTACTGTGTTAAGAGGGAAATCAAGATTTGTTTTATATAGTAACTGTGCGGTATTGTTATATGTGATGTGGCAAATGACAATTAATAATCCATTTATTATCGCTTTTACAACGAATTTGAGTAAACAATCAGAGCATTTTTTAAAACAATTAAGTAGTAATAATCTGCGTGATGTCATTTTTGCTGTAGTCGTAATTTGTCTTTTGGTATTTATACTGGATCGTTTTTGGCGCTTATTATTTGGCATTGTTTCAATTATTTGTATTGTGATTAGCGTATCATTTATTTACGAATGGTATACTGCTGGGCAAAGCACGAGTAATATTTTAATGTTTGCGTTATTAGTGATTAGCTTGATTACCTGCAAACATCTCAGCTCAAGATAGATTTTTTAGCTAGGCAGTAAGCAGGACGGCGATGTTTAACGAGCTAGCAATTAGGAAATTGCGGTCAAATAGTTGCCATGAAGTTGAGTCTGACCTAAAGGTCTTGAAAATAGAAAAATCGTGTGAAATTCATTGAAAATGTTGATTTCATGCGTTTTTTTATTCAAAATCAACGAATTTGGGGCTTATATCTCAGCCTTTTGCGGAAAAGCTAGCGGAGCGGGTTTCCCTTAGGTGCTGACTAGTCGGAACCGTTTGTCCTTTTGTCCTTAGTGAATCAAGCTGCTGCAACGTGCGCAGACTGCGAGTTAAGAACATTAAACAGAGGTACAAAACTTTTCTCCGACCTCTGATTTTTATATGAAAAAGATACGCCTAAAAGAGTTGTTTTGATAAAAGCTGTTAAATAGCCGTTTTCAATCGAATTTGAAAATTTTTTAAAAAAAATTAAGAGCGGATAATTTTTCAGAATCGATTTAATTCGTTTTTATCAAAAAATTGGAGAAGAAAATAACAGATTTTGCTTGCAATTCAAAGGGGGAGCTGTTATGATAGCAAAGGTGTTGTTTCGATTGTAGGAGAACAACATTGAGTTGACTTTTTAAGACAGCTCGGCGATGAAGCGAGAGGTTGCGACACGCCCGAACGCATTGCCACGCGTTTGCGTGCCGGTTTTCCCGCTAAGCTATGCCTATTTACAAAATAGACGACAGGAGGAACAAAGATGGCAAACAAAAAAATCCGCATTCGTTTGAAAGCATACGAGCACCGTATTTTGGATCAGGCAGCGGAAAAAATCGTTGAAACGGCAAAACGTACAGGAGCGACTGTTAGTGGTCCAATTCCACTCCCAACAGATCGTAGTCTTTACACAGTAATCCGTGCAACACACAAGTACAAGGATTCTCGTGAGCAATTCGAAATCCGTACGCACAAACGTTTGGTTGATATCTTAGAGCCAACACAAAAAACAGTTGATGCTTTGATGAAGTTAGATTTACCGTCAGGCGTTAATATTGAAATTAAATTGTAATAGGAAAGAGGTGTACAAATGACCAAAGGAATCTTAGGGAAAAAAGTTGGAATGACACAAATCTTTACTGAAACTGGTGAGTTAATTCCTGTGACTGTAATTGAAGCAACTCCTAACGTTGTATTACAGGTTAAAACAGTTGAAAACGATGGCTATGAAGCAGTTCAAGTCGGTTACCAAGATAAACGTGAAGTTTTGTCAAACAAACCAGCAAAAGCTCATGTTGCAAAAGCAAACACGGCTCCTAAGCGCTTCATACGTGAATTCAAAAACATTGAGGGCTTAGAGGTCGGTTCAGAAATCAAAGTGGATGTCTTTAATGCAGGAGATGTTGTTGACGTCACAGGTACGACTAAAGGGAAAGGTTTCCAAGGGGTAATCAAACGCCATGGACAATCTCGTGGGCCAATGTCACACGGTTCACGTTATCATCGTCGTCCTGGATCAATGGGTCCAGTTGCACCTAACCGTGTATTTAAAAACAAACACCTTGCAGGACGCATGGGTGGCAATCGCGTGACAATTCAAAACTTAGAAATTGCCAGAGTGGATGCAAAACGCAATGTGATTTTAATCAAAGGAAATGTTCCAGGTGCTAAAAAATCACTAATTACCATCAAATCAGCAGTTAAGGCTGCAAAATAATTCAGAAGGAGGGGACTTTAAGGAATGGCAAACGTAGCATTATTTAAACAAGATGGCACAGATGCAGGAGAGCTTAGCTTAAATGACGCAGTATTCGGTATCGAACCAAATGACGCAGTTGTTTTTGATGTAATTCTTTCGCAACGTGCTTCAAAACGTCAAGGAACCCACGCGGTTAAAAATCGTAGTGCAGTTTCTGGTGGCGGACGTAAACCATGGAGACAAAAAGGAACTGGACGCGCAAGACAAGGTTCTATCCGCTCGCCACAATGGCGTGGTGGTGGCGTAGTCTTTGGACCGACTCCACGTTCATATGCTTACAAACTTCCAAAAAAAGTTCGTAGATTAGCATTGAAATCAGTGCTTTCAAGCAAAGTTGCCGAAAATGCGCTAGTTGCAGTTGAAGCTTTAGCATTTGACGCACCTAAAACAAAAGAATTCAAAAATGTATTAGACAATTTGAAAATTTCAGAAAAAACTTTGGTTATTTTGGATAAAGATAACGAATTTGCAGCGCGTTCTGCACGAAACCTTTCAAATGTCTCGGTTGCTTTTGCAAATGAGATTTCAGTTCTTGAGATTGTAAACGCAGCTAAATTAGTAGTTACAAAAGATGCTGTAGCTCAAATTGAGGAGGTACTTGCATAATGAGTTTATACGATATCATTAAAAAACCAGTAATCACAGAAGCTTCAATGTTAGCAATGGATGCGCGCAAATATACTTTTGACGTAGATGTTCGTGCAAACAAAACTTTAGTGAAACAAGCTGTAGAAGCAAGCTTTGAAGGTGTTAAAGTTCAAAAAGTGAATGTAATGAATGTAAAACCTAGAGCAAAACGTGTAGGTAAATACAGTGGTTTCACTAAGAAACGCCGCAAAGCAATCGTTACTTTAACAGCCGATTCTAAAGCAATCGAAATTTTTGAAAACGAATAATAAGCCTAGGAGGGAAAACATTGGGAATCAGAAAGTATAAACCAACCTCTAATGGTCGTCGTAACATGACTTCTTCAGATTTCGCTGAAATCACAACTAACAAACCGGAAAAAAGTTTATTAGTTTCATTGAAGAAAAATGCAGGTCGTAACAATAACGGTCGCATTACGGTACGTCACCAGGGTGGTGGACATAAACGTCAATATCGTTTAGTTGACTTCAAACGTAACAAAGACGATATTAAAGCAACAGTTACAACAATTGAGTACGATCCAAATCGTTCAGCAAACATTGCTTTGATTACTTACGCTGATGGGGTGAAAGCATACATCCTTGCAGCTAAGGGATTGGAAGTTGGCATGAAAGTTGAAAGTGGTAAGGGTGCCGATATTAAAGTGGGTAACGCATTGCCATTAGAAAACATTCCAGTTGGTACAACAGTTCATAACATTGAACTAAAACCAGGCAAAGGCGGACAATTAATCCGTTCTGCGGGAACTTCTGCGCAAGTACTTGGTAAAGAAGGCAAATATGTTTTAATCAGATTAAACTCTGGCGAAGTACGGATGATTTTAGCGGCTTGCCGTGCAACAATCGGAACTGTCGGCAATGAGCAGCATGAATTAATCAATATCGGTAAAGCAGGTCGTTCTCGTTGGTTAGGCAAACGCCCAACAGTTCGTGGATCTGTAATGAATCCAAACGATCACCCACATGGTGGTGGTGAGGGTAAAGCGCCAGTTGGACGGAAAGCTCCGGTTTCACCATGGGGACAACCAGCAATTGGATACAAAACACGTAACAAGAAAGCTGCATCAGACAAACTTATCGTTCGTCGTCGTAATAGTAAATAATTAACACGAAGGAGGCTTACAAGTGGGACGTAGTCTTAAAAAAGGACCTTTTGTTGATGAGCATCTAATGAAAAAAGTAGACGCTCAAAAAGATCTTGAAAAGAAAAAAGTAATTAAAACTTGGTCACGTCGTTCGACAATTTTCCCAAGTTTTATCGGATATACTATCGCCGTTTATGATGGTAGAAAGCATGTGCCGGTTTATGTTCAAGAAGATATGGTTGGACACAAGCTTGGTGAATTTGCACCAACACGTACATATCGCGGTCACGCATCAGACGATAAGAAAACAAGACGTTAATTTAGGAGGAAAAGTAAATGGCAGAAATTTTATCAGCTAAAGCAACTGCGAGAACAGTTCGTACTTCACCTCGTAAAGCGCGTATCGTTATTGATTTAATCCGTGGTAAGAATGTTGCTGAAGCAATTTCAATTTTGAAATTCACACCAAATAAATCTGCAGCAATTATTGAAAAAGTATTAAATTCAGCAATTGCTAATGCAGAAAACAACTTTGACTTGGAAAAAGAAAAGTTAATCGTTAGCGAAGCATTTGTCAACGAAGGGCCAACATTGAAACGTTTCCGTCCTCGTGCCAAAGGATCAGCTTCACCGATTAACAAACGGACAAGTCATATTACAGTTGTTGTTACTGAAAAATAAGGAGGGATAGTAGTGGGTCAAAAGGTACATCCAATCGGAATGCGTGTAGGCATTATCCGCGACTGGGATTCTAAATGGTACGCAGATAAAGAATACGCAGACTACTTACACGAAGACTTAAATATCCGCAAATATATCCAAACGAATTTAGCTGATGCTTCAATTTCAACAATTGAAATTGAGCGTGCGGTAAACAAAGTAAATGTTTCGCTTCACACAGCTAAACCAGGGATGGTTATTGGTAAAGGCGGCTCAAATGTTGAGTCTTTACGTAGAAATTTAAATCAATTAACAGGTAAGCAAGTACACATCAACATTGTGGAAATCAAAAAACCTGACTTAGATGCACACCTAGTCGGTGAAGGCATTGCCCGTCAATTAGAACAACGTGTGGCATTTCGTCGTGCACAAAAGCAAGCAATTCAACGGACGATGCGTGCTGGTGCTAAAGGGATCAAAACGCAAGTTTCAGGTCGCTTAAACGGTGCTGACATTGCACGTGCTGAAGGTTATTCTGAGGGGACTGTTCCGCTTCACACATTGCGTGCAGATATTGATTACGCATGGGAAGAAGCAGATACAACTTACGGAAAATTAGGAGTTAAAATCTGGATTTATCGTGGTGAAGTATTGCCAACGAAGAAAAATTCTCAGAAAGGAGGGAAATAGTCAATGTTAGTACCTAAACGTGTAAAACACCGTCGTGAATTCCGTGGGAAGATGAGAGGTGTTGCTAAAGGTGGTACAGAGATTGCTTTTGGTGAATATGGTTTGCAAGCAGTGGAGTCACACTGGATTACCAACCGTCAAATCGAAGCAGCGCGTATCGCAATGACTCGTTACATGAAACGTGGTGGGAAAGTATGGATTAAAATTTTCCCTCATAAATCATACACAGCCAAAGCTATCGGAGT
>JAISYB010000141.1 GCA_031270215.1 Streptococcaceae bacterium
GCAGTCGGCTTACCTGTTCAGAAATTATCCCGAATTCGTTTTGGCAATTTAGATTTATCGACCGTCCCTGTTGGTAAATATCGCCAGCTATCCAAAAAGGAAGTTAGTCAGCTCATTGATCTGGCTACCAATCGAATTAAATAATTAAAAATAGCTTAAAAGACGAATCATTTTTAGCAAATAATTTAAATATTCAGAAAAATCATTGCACCCTCTCCTAAGTGGGGTATAATTAACAATGGCATTGCCTAGCCATTACAGAAAATTAAGGAGGAACATTTGTGGGGAAAGTGAACAAGCAAGATGATAAAAGAGGGATGTTTGGTCTAACCAAAGGATTTCCTACCGTATTAGGAACAGAATTTGCGGAGCGTTTTTCATATTATGGTATGAAAGCAATCTTGCTTTACTATATTATTGATGCAGCATCTAAGGGTGGTCTTGGAATGAACCGTGCAGACGGTGTGACGATTGCCTCGCTTTATGGTGCGTTGATTTATATGTCATCCATCATGGGTGGCTGGTTATCAGACAGGATTTTCGGAGCGGCTCGCATTGTGACGATTGGTGGTGTCTTCATCTTTGCAGGACATATTGTTTTAGCGCTCCCCTTCGGTAGGCTGGCATTATTTGCCTCACTTGCGCTTTTGATTATTGGAACAGGGATGTTAAAACCGAATGTTTCCACATTAGTAGGTCGAGTTGTGACAGATGAGAATGAAGCAAACGTTGCTTTTTCAATGTTTTATGTCGCAATCAATATTGGTGCATTCCTATCTCCGATTATTGTTTCATATCTACAACTACATTCAGGATTTCACGCAGGCTTTTCAGCGGCGGCTATCGTGATGGGACTTGGACTAGGTGTCTACATTTGGGGTTATGTGAAGTATTTGAAGCATAATATCGATACCTCAGTACCTAATCCGATTCCAAAAGCGGAGCGTCCAAGGACTTGGGGGACGATTATTGCTGGCATTGCAATTGTCATGGCAATTTTGTTATTCAAATCTTTAACGCATACGTTTAGTGTGCAATGGTTGTCTAATATTGTCACAGTATTAGCAGTTGTTTTAACGATTTACTATTTTGTACGTATTCTGATGAGTAAGCATGTCACATCATCAGAAAAAAAGAAGGTATTGGCATATATTCCGGTCTTTCTATCCGGTGTTGCACTTTGGGCGGTTCAGGAGGGCGGTGGGACAATCGTTGCCGAATTTGTTACTCGTTCAGACCACAACTTCCTTGGATTTAAGGTTGCAGATCCGATAATTCAGTCAATCAATCCGTTTGTCGTCATCTTTGGTACAGCGGGTATGGCGGTTGTCTATAAGGTATTTGCAAATCGGCTGCCCAACCTTTTCTTTCGTTATGCTGTTGGAATTGCTTTAGTTGGCGCAAGCTATTTGCTACTTATTCATCCGGCAATGTCTGGTAAAGGTTTCTCAGTTACGTGGATTATCCTCTCGCTTGTCGTTGTTTCATTTGGGGAAGTCTTGATTTCACCAATTTCTCTTGCGGTGACTAATCGCTTAGCGCCCAAGACATTTGAAGCACAGATGATGTCGATTTGGTTATTATCTAACTCGGTTGGGCAAAGTTTAAATGCCAGCCTTTCCGGCTTTTATCTCGAGCATACGACGATTTATTTCGCGATTTATGCAGCGATTCCAATTATTTTTGCGATTGGCTTAGTCCTTGGTGCCAAGAAATTAACCTCCTTGATTGGCGAGTGAATAAGCCAATTAAGGAGGCTGAGCAGTGGTGATTTGTCTGTTTTCCGGCTTGATATTGTTATCGATACTCCACATACATCTCATATAGCGGTCAGTCTTTTACTGAACTGCTATTTTTTTGTGCACCAGACATGGGACTAACTAGGTGGTGTACACATCAACCAATTGTTAGAGAAACGCAAGGTGGCACTCGTGAGCAGGTGGGTCAGTGACGTAAAAAGTTGCTGTCATTGTTCGGACATTAAGCTATTTTTCTAGTCGGCACCGTTTGCTTTTGGTGAATATAGATATAGAAAAGTTTTGTTTTCCAAGTAGCAGCAGTCGATTAATCTGATGTTACAAATCTGCACGCTTGGCTTGTCTGTAGCACTCGCCTTAATTTTTAGACTTGTGGTAGCAGATTATTGTTCTTGTTTTTATTTACTGACCGAAGATTTTTTGCATCAATTTTTTGCCAGTTGGTGTTTGTGCGAGTCCGCCTTCAGCTGTTTCTCGGAAAATAGCCGGCATTGCTTGTCCAACTTGATACATGCAATTGACGACTTCATCTGGAGGAATGACGCTTTGAATGCCAGCTAGCGCCATATCTGCTGCGACAAACGCTTGTGTTGCCCCCATTGCATTGCGTTTAATACAAGGAACCTCAACTAATCCGGCAACTGGGTCACAAATCAGTCCCATCATATTTTTTAAAACAATCGCAACGGCTTGAATGGCTTCTTCGGCTGTTCCGCCAGTAATTTGTGTTAAAGCGGCAGCAGCCATTGCACTAGCAGAACCTACCTCAGCCTGACAGCCACCTTCAGCACCAGAAATCGAAGCGTTGTTGGCAATTACTAAACCAATAGCACCAGCAGTAAATAAAAAATCCAGCTGCTCCTTATCTGTCAAATTTAGCTTTTCCGTAGCAGCAAGTAAAACTGCAGGCACACATCCGGCAGATCCTGCGGTGGGTGTCGCACAGATTAGCCCCATTTTAGCATTTACTTCATTAACGGCAATTGCATTTCGCACAGCTTTTAAGATTGTTTCACCAGATAAAAAACGCTCAGTCGATAGGTAATTATCGAGTTTTAAAGCATCTCCTCCAGTTAATCCGCTGACCGATTTTTTCTCAGAAATCCCATTTTGAACAGAGGACTTCATGACTTCTAGCTGAGTAGTCATGATTTTGAGGATTTCTTCTTTTGAACGTCCAGTTAATTCGCTTTCAGTGTTAATCATCAGTTCTGCAATTGAGCCATGATACCCTTCATTTGCTTGTTCGACTATTTCTCGTAGACTATAAAACATTTAACCCCTCAGCTTTCTATCCAAAGAAATTTACATGCTCCAGATTACTAATTTCTTGAATTTCTTCACAAACATCAGCCACATGTGGTGTATCAACCTCGATAATCATAATGGCTTTATCTCCCTTGGCTTCTCGTGTGACATTCATTTGAGCAATGTTGATATTATGTTTTCCTAGAATATCGGTCACTCTGGCAATCATTCCAGGCACATCACGATGTGTGACAATAAAAGTTGGCGTTCCCATCGTTAAAGCAATGTTAAAGCCATTGAGCTCCGTGACTTGAATGTTCCCACCGCCAACGGAAATTCCTGTAATTTCCATATGGCGTGCCCCCTTTTTGACAACCAAGCGTGCAGTATTTGGATGATCAGCTTTCTCTTCTTTATGGACAACAAAGGAAACCTCAATGCCTAAATCATGGGCAATTTTTAAAGAGTTTGGCAGGTCAACGTCATCAGGCGCCATGCCGAGCACACCGCCAACTAATGCAACATCAGTGCCATGTCCTCGGTATGTTTTGGCAAAACTGCCATATAAATGAATATCTAAGACCTCCGGTTCTTCGCCAAAAATTGTCCGAACAATTCGCCCAATTCGTGCAGCACCAGCCGTATGTGAGCTGCTTGGTCCAATCATTATTGGTCCAATGATGTCAAAGATGCTACGATAACGTAAATTTTTCATATGACTTCCTTTCAAATCTAAAACGTATTCGTTTCTCCCCTAACAGTTAAGGAAAATAGAGCTGTATCAGCGGCGGACAGCGACGTAGCAATTAGGAAATTGATGGCAAATATTCACCAATATTCACAAATTTTTCACTTTCCAGGCAATGAAGTTACCACTTTAATAGCTTACGGAAAAGCTAGTGGTAACGTGCCTTAGCGGGGGTCCTTAGGGCTTGACTAGTCGCACCGTTTCCCCCATATCACCAACATTAAACAGCGGTAAAAATTTATGTTCATCCTCCTCGGTGTGGTACATTTGTCAACAATCTATATCTCTTAGAACTTGTAGGAATCTAACAAGCTAGGAGATATGACCTCTATAACTTCTGTAGTAAAAGGGTGGACAAGTGTTAGCTTTTGAGCATGTAGCATTAATCTACCTACAGGTTTGGGGTGATACAATGGATCACCAATAATCGGAAATCCGATGGCAGCTAGATGGACTCTGATTTGATGAGTTCGTCCGGTTTCCAGTTGACAGCTAACCAGTGATTTACCACGACTTACTTTGAGTGGTTTAACATGCGTTATTGCTATTTTCCCACCTCTTGAATCGATTATTCGTTTTCTTCGGTCGTGGCGATGTCGTCCGATTTTGCGATTGATTGTCGTAGCCGTCTTGAAGCTGCCATTGACTAGCGCAAGATATTCGCGCTTGATTTTCTTTTTTTCAAGCAGGCGATTCAATATAGGTAGGACAAATGGATTTTTTGCAAATAAAACTGCACCACTTGTTTCCATATCAAGGCGATGAACGACGAAAACTTGAGCATTGAGATAAGCTGTAACATGGTTTTGAAGTGCAATTTCTTCGAGATGATTGCCGTGAGTTTTCATGCCAGCAGGCTTATTGACAATGATGAGATGTTCATCTTCATATAAAATTTCAACCAACTTAGGATTACCGAATAAAATTGCTTGATAATTATAGTCGCTATCAAGGAGTGTGATAGTAATGACATCATGAGCTTCTATGATGTCTTGCCACCTTAATGGGATACCATTTCGTTTAATATCGCCACGTGTTCTAAGAAAATGTCGGACTTTTCGAGGGACTAACCAATCCTCTTCAAGCAGTCCTTTGACGGATTTTTTGTTAAAGTTTTCAGGGAGTCTAATTTGAAATTCCATTATGTTGTTTCACCACTGTATTTATTGAGAAATGCTTTGATTTTTCCTATATATTCATCCTTAGCAACAATGAAGCTTTCGGCGTGTCTTGCCCCTTTTACTACCCACAGCTGACGTTCTCCTTTGGTTGCATGATAGTTTTGGTAAACCATTTTAATTGGGACAAAGCGATCCTCTTGCCCATGAATGAATAAAATCGGTAATTTATTGCGCTGCAATGCTTTGGTGCAGCTTGCTTTTTGATAGAAAAATCCTGCACGCAGCTTAGAAATCGCTGAAACTTCATAGAGCAGCGGAAATGCTGGCAAGTGGTACATCTGTTTGGCTTGGTAGTTTAACTCATTCCAGACAGAATCATAGCCGCAGTCCTCGATGATATTTTTGACATTTTCAGGCAGCTGCTCGCCACTTGTCATCATAACGGTCGCAGCCCCCATGGAAAGACCAAAAAGGGTGATTTCAGCTAGGGGATTTTCCTTGATGACTAGATTAATCCATTTGAGATAGTCAGATTTGTCTGCCATGCCGTAGCCGATTAAATCCCCTTCTGAAGCGCCGTGACCACGATTATCTGGCATTAAAAGATTGTAACCGAGGGCGTAAAAAAGCTCCCCGTAAGCGGACATTTCTTCTTTTGAACTGCTAAATCCGTGAGCAATAATGACTGTTTTATTGGTTGGCAGAATTTGTGGAACCCACCAAGCGTTCAGTTTTAAGCCATCATTAACCAGAGTGCGTGTCTCTTTTTCTCGTTTGGCAAATTGTTGCTCTAAGGGATAGATGGGACTAGTTGTATTGGTCGGTTGACGCTTGAGGAAACGTTTTTCTCCTCGAACTTGTGCAACATGAAAAAAGTAAAGGCTAGCAGGGACAGTAGCTAGGGTAAGCAGCGATACAATTGCCGCAGATTTCTTGATTAATTTTTTCATTGATTTTAGATTTTGGGGGACTCAACTTCAATCGTGTGCGGAGAAATCGTTTAGCACGAATAGCTATCTTAAAGACTGATAATTCTCCATCTCCCAACCTTTCTGTATTATTTTTATTGTGAATTTCCGTTCACATTCCTCAGAATTAAATTGAAACTCCTTTTAATTAATATAACATAGCTTAGCGGATTTTCAGAATAAAATGGGGGGCAAATAGTTGCATAAAAATTCATTTTTTGAATAAAATTGTTGTTTTTTGTATTTTTATGTGCTAAAATGAGTCTAAGTTCAGAATAAACAGTGTGAGGAGAATAGGTTAAATGGCAAATGAGAAGGTAGTTTTGGCATACTCGGGCGGGTTAGACACCTCCGTTGCGATTAAGTGGTTGAGCGATTTAGGATATGATGTCTACGCAGTCTGTATCGACGTGGGAGAGGGGAAAGATCTCAATTTTATCCAGCAAAAAGCTTTAGATGTCGGCGCAGTAGCAAGTTACATCATTGATGCGCGTGAGGAGTTTTCCTACGATTATGTTGCCTATGCAATCAAAGGCAATCTGATGTATGAACAAAAATATCCGCTTGTTTCAGCTCTGAGCCGACCGTTGATTGTAAAAAAATTAGTTGAGATTGCTAAGATTGTCGGTGCAGATGCGATTGCGCATGGCTGTACAGGTAAAGGAAATGATCAGGTGAGATTTGACGTTGGGATTCATGCCTTGATGCCTGAGATTAAAGTGATTGCTCCTGTTAGGGAATGGAAATGGTCGCGCGAAGAGGAAATCAAGTACGCAGCAGAGAATAATATTCCGATTCCAGCAGATCTTGATAATCCTTATTCAATTGATATGAACCTTTGGGGTCGTGCGATTGAAGCCGGAGTTTTGGAAAACCCGTGGGATGTTTGCCCAGAGGATGCATTTTTTATGACGAAGTCAATTTTTGATGCACCAGATGAAGCCGAAACGATTACCATTACATTTGAAAAAGGCTTGCCAGTCGCCTTAAATGATGAATTTTTACGTTTAGATCAGCTGATTTTGAAATTAAATGATATTGCAGGTCATCACGGTATTGGTCGGATTGATCATGTCGAAAATCGTCTGGTTGGAATCAAATCACGTGAGGTTTATGAATGTCCGGCAGCAACAGTCTTGTTAAAAGCGCATAAGGATATTGAGGATATTACTTTTGTTCGAGAGATTAGTCATTTCAAGCCGGTGATTGAAAATCAATTGTCAAATGCTATTTACGAAGCGCTATGGTTTAATCCGTCGGTTGATGCTTTAAAGGCGTATATTGATGAAACACAAAGCGCAGTTAACGGTACAGTTCGAGTGAAGCTTTATAAAGGCAATGCAATTTGTGAAGGTCGCGTTTCTGAAAATTCGCTATATAGTGAAAAACTGGCAACCTATACTTCAGCAGATGAGTTTGACCAAGCAGCAGCATTAGGCTTTATTGACATCTATGGTTTGCAGACTAAAGTTAATTGCCAAGTACAAACAAAGCTTGCTATCGAGGCGGGTGCAAGCGAGGCAACCATTGCAGGAAAAGAGATTTCTGAGAATGTCAAGAATGCAAAGATTTTACAAATTGAAAAGAAGGATTAAAAGGCACCGTGAGGTCTTATCTTTTTAGATATACTAAATAATTTTGTCGGCGAGCAAAATTTAGTGTGGGATAATTTAATCCAGTGAGATTAAATCCATTGAGCAGTTGTCTTCAAAAGAGTAGTAGAAATCTACTTGATTGTTAAGATGACTGCTTTTTGCTTGTTTTTGAGACATTTTTACTTTAGCCTTTTATTTTAAAAAGAGAGGGTTTTAGTTTATACTAGGGGGAGAGTAAAAAAAATTAAGGACGTAAGCTATGGACTATGAACAATTATTTAATGTAAATTTTTGGCAACAGGTATTTTTTCCAAATGGCTTTAATCTTCATTTCCTGATTAGTTTAATTGATATCGTGATTGTCTGGTATGTTATTTTTAAGCTTATCAAGATTGTTAAGGATACAAGAATTGTTCAGATTTTAAAAGGATTAGCGCTGTTTTTCGTTGTTCGGATTGTTAGCGAAATTGTAGGGCTGACAACGGTCACTTGGTTGATGAACCAAGTAATTACTTACGGTGTGATTGCGTGTATCATTATCTTTCAGCCAGAGGCACGCTTATTGTTGGAGCAGCTTGGTAGAACGACCAAGGTTTTCAATAAGAAAGAAACGCTAACACCTGATGCAAGACATATTGAAGCTTACGAAAAAGCAGTGTCTTACATGGCAAGGCGTAAGATTGGTGCGCTGATTACGATTGAACAAACGCAAAAGCTATCTGAGTATACTGCTACAGGAATTAGGCTTGATGCTGATATTACTGCGGAACTTTTGATTAATATCTTTATTCCGAATACACCGCTTCATGACGGCGCAGTGATTGTTCAAGGAGATAAGGTGACTGTGGCGAGCGCCTATCTGCCATTGACAGAGAATCCAAATATTTCTAAGGAATTTGGAACAAGACATCGTGCAGCGATTGGGATTAGTGAGGTAACTGACGCATTGACAATTATTGTTTCAGAGGAAACTGGCGAGATTAGCTTGACGAAAAATGGGATTTTTATTCCGCATTTGGATATGAAGGAGTTTGCCGATCAGCTGAATAATGAACTGCTTGATGTAGGTCATATCGGAAATAAATCGCCCTTTTTTGAACAATTCTTCGATTTAAGGAGGAAGCATTCAGATGAATAAGAGGAAATTTTTAAAGCATAATGCGGTTTATCTATTTATTTCATTTTTGTTTGCGATTCTTTTATTCGTTAATGCTAATGCAACCAATATCAAAAATAACGTAGATAAAATCAATAATCTAGCGACTTATGATGCAACACTTCATGATATTCCAGTACAGATTAACTACGATAGCTCGAAGTATTTTCTCAGTGGGTTTGATAATAATGTCAGTGTTTATTTGACAAGCTATAATCGTGTGCGTCTTGATGCGGAGAAGTCGGAGGCGACTAGACATTTCTCAGTCATTGCCGATCTTTCTAAAATCAAAACGGGAACGATTACCGTACCGCTCAGATTGCAGGGATTAACGAACGGTGTCAATGGACAGGTTGACCCAGCACAGATTTCGATTACAGTTGAAAGACGTGTATCAAAGGAGTTTGATGTTACGCCTGTTGTTAATCAGGAGCAGCTGGGAGCTCACTATACATTAGATGATGTTTCGGTCAGTGCGAAGAAAGTTAGAGTAACGAGCGGTGGTGAGATGATCAAGAAAATCTCACAAATCAGAGCAACCTTACCAGATGATGTTGATCTTCAACAAAACTATGAAGGGGAGGTTGATTTAAAGGCATTTGATGAAGCAGGAGATGAAATTCCAGCCGAGATTACTCCGGAAAAGGTCTATTTAACAGTTGGCGTGAAGGCTCCTTCTAAAACTGTACCTCTAATTGCTGTACAAGCAGGAACATTAAGTGATAAAGTTGAACAGGCTAATCTAACTCTGTCACAAGATACGGCAGTTATTTCTGGGAAACAAAAAGACATTGATAAAATCTCACAAATCAAGGTTGCCGTAGATATGACGGGGATTACGACCAAGAGAACTATCAGTCAAGCTTTGATGGCAGATAATGTTGTGGTTGAGCCGTCAAAAATCAAAGTAACAATAACCCCTGTGATGAAAGCAAAATAAGGTGTTTGTCAGATGTAGGAAATTGAGTGTGAATTTCATCTCTTAATAAAATGACTATTGGTCGTTTTGGTATATAATCTTTTAAATTAGACAATCTAAGAAGGAGTCGTATTGTAAATGGGAAAATATTTTGGGACAGATGGCGTTAGAGGTGTAGCAAATATTGAACTGACACCGGAATTAGCTTTTAAGCTTGGTCGCTTTGGAGGCTATGTCTTGTCACAGCATGAGGTAAGTGGTAAAAAACCAAAGGTCTTTGTAGCAAGGGATACACGAATTTCAGGACAGCTTCTGGAACAAGCGTTAGTTTCAGGCTTGTTGTCAGTAGGGATTGAGGTTTTCCGTCTTGGCGTAATTTCAACACCGGGCGTTGCTTATTTAACACGTACCGAGGGTGCCTCAGCAGGCGTAATGATTTCAGCTAGCCACAATCCGGCTGAGGACAATGGAATTAAATTTTTCGGAAATGACGGCTTCAAGCTGGTAGATGATCAGGAGCTTGAAATAGAAGAACTTCTAGATCAGTCAGAAGACACTTTGCCTCGTCCTTCAGCAGAGGGATTAGGAACAGTTGTTGAGTTTCCAGAAGGCCTTCAAAAATACAATGCATTTTTAGTTAATACAGTCGATGAGAAATTATCAGGCATTAAATTGGCAGTTGATGCAGCAAATGGGGCAACGGAAACGTCAGTGAACTATATTTTTGCAGATTTGGACACAGATTTTGTGACCATGGGGAATAAATCTAATGGCTTAAATATCAATGACGGTGTCGGTTCAACACATCCGCAACGTTTAGCAAGTCTTGTTTTAGAGCAAGGCTGTGATGTCGGCTTGGCATTTGACGGTGATGGGGATCGTTTGATTGCCGTAGATGAGCGCGGAGAAATCGTTGATGGCGATAAGATTATGTATATTTGCGCAAAGTATTTAAAATCCCTTGGTAAATTAGTTGATGATACGATTGTTACCACTGTTATGAGTAACTTAGGCTTCTTAAAAGCCGTTGAAGCGCATGGTATGAAGGAGGTTATTACTGGTGTTGGTGACCGTTATGTAGTCGAGGAAATGCGCAAGAGCGGCTATAATTTCGGTGGCGAGCAGTCAGGTCACATCATCTTCTTTGATTTAAATACGACAGGAGATGGCATGCTTAGTGGTATTCAACTGTTAAACGTCATGAAGCAAACTGGTCAAAAACTCTCAGAGCTTGCAAAAGAAGTTCCGACTTATCCACAAAAATTAGTCAATATCAAGGTCAGCGATAAGCATGGTGCAATGGAAGTACCAAAGATTAAAGCAGTAATTGATGAAGCGGAGCGTGAGATGAACGGAGATGGTCGGATACTTGTTCGAGCCTCTGGAACGGAACCCCTTTTACGTGTGATGGCAGAAGCGCCGACAGATGAATTGGTACATTACTATGTTGATAAGATTGCTGAGGTTGTTCAAGCTGAAATTGGGATTTAGAAACTTTGAAAGGTTGTATTATGATAGACTCTATTTTAAAAAACGCTAAATTTAAGAATCTTGCCTTACGTATTAATCACCGCGCATCAAATATTGCCTTTTATCAAGATAAGCTGGGTTTCAAGAAGGTGCTGGAAGAAGGTGCTTTAACGCTATTTGGGACGAAAGATAGCAAGAGCGAGAAATTTGTTTTGGAAGAAACACCAGGATTTCGTGGCAGAAAGCCAATTGACAATGTTAAAAAGGTAAAAACGATTTATTTTCAAATTAGTGCTGAGGATTTTACCGTGGTCAGTTGTCGTGCTGAAAAAATTATCCTCTCAGAAGCTGGCAAGGTTGCCTATTTTACTTCGCCAGAAGAAGATGTTATCGCCCTTTTTACCGGAGAATTGTCAGAAGTCGGTACCGAGGTAATCCCAGAGTTAAAAGAGTTTGATACGGATTTCCGTTTGAATGATTATACCTTAGTCAAGCTTAAGCTAAATGTCAGCAATCTTGAAGTAGCAATTCAGAAATATGAGCAGATTTTTGATTTGAACTTTGAGCAGAATCGTTTGATTTTTCCTTTTGAAGAACCATTTATCCTAGAATTAATCGAGGCGGACGGTAAGGAGCTTGAAGGCTTCGTTGAGGACTTGTGGGATATCGAGTATTTTGAGCTTCAAGTTGCGGAGCAATCTGATTTGCGTGCATTGGCAGATTATTTTGAAACGCAGAACTTAGATTATTTTATTGATGATGCACAAACGATTTTGACTGTAAAGGACGCCTCAGAGCTTGAGTGGTTCTTTACAAAATAGAAAAATTAATGCCCGTGGACGTTTTCAGTAGCTCCCACGGGCGTTTTGATTTTGTTGACTTAAGTCAGTTGAACTCGTATAGCGCGCAAAACAAAAAACACCTGCTTTGCAGGCAATTTTATTTCGTTGTTTATTGCTAATTGCAGCTTAAAAAAGCTAGAATTAAGGCGTTTTTATTTATTGCTCTTTTCTATTCCAGCGAATCGCCCAAGCATCAATCAATATTCTGGCGATGACTTGTAAGGAAATGCGACTTGAAATATCCACCGTTGTGAAATTCCAAATTCTTTGCTTGCTTTCATGAACCGGCAGGCAAATACTAGATATTTCAGCAATCGGGCTGGTGGGATTTGAAGTAACAGAAATGATTTTGACAGCTTTATTTCTGACATCCTTTGCAGCATGAATAAGCTCTTTTGTTGTACCGCTGAGCGAGTAGAAAAAGACTAAATCGCCAGGGACAACTGTCTTAGCATAGTGTAAAATATAATCTGGATCAGTCTGCAGAATGCAGTTTTTACCATGTAATTGAAGCTTTTCTTGAAATTGAATACCAACGAATGCGCTAAATCCGACACAAAAGATGAAAATTCGATTGGCATCTTCGATTAATTGTAAGGATTTTTCAAGGTCTGTAACACGTAGCGAGTTAATCGTGCGAACAACTTCCTCTTCATTTCTGACGATTGCTTGTTCAATATCTTGGGTAAAGCCTGTATTAACAAAATGATAGCTGCCGGCAATAGCTTGTCTAAAGTCTAATAGACTATCGTACCCCATTTTTTTGACCGTTCTGGTGACGGTTGCCGGACTAACATTGGCTTTTTGTGATATTTGTGAGATAGTAAGTCGTGAAATAGTTTCTCTATTTTCTTGCATCCAATTCCATAAGAATTTTTCTGTGCTTGATAGCTGATCTTTTTTCAAAATCCACTCTCCTTTTTTTGCAAATGCTCGACTATATCTATAGATAGAATATATCAAGGTAAAAAGAAATTTTCAACTAAAAAATGTTAAAGAAAGTAGAACAAGAGAATATTTGTGAGATTTTTTTAAAATTTGTTCTTAAATTTAGACGATATAATTAAAATACTAGGGGCATACTTTCTGACCTTGGTGTTTTTGTGTGGATTAAAGGGTTACATCAGAGGATTTTTTTAGAAAATGCAGAATTTCAACAAATTCAAAAATAGAAAATGATTTTCAATAAAATTACCCTAAGAAGAAAACAATTTCTAATTTTAAAATCATATACTTAGAGTGAAGGAGGGATCATATGATCGGAGCACTAGTAGTCGGACATGGTAATTTTGCACAGGGCGTTTATGATGCTTTAGAGTTAATCGCTGGAAGTCAAGAAAATTTTCTCATTCAATGCTTTCAGGAAAATGCAGTATTAAGCGAATTTGAAGCAGAATTTACCGAAAATGTCCATAAGCTTGCAGAAAGTGGTGATGATGTATTTGTTTTCACCGATTTGAAAGGAGGAACACCATTTAATGTCGCAATGATATCGACAGCAACAATGCCAAATGTTTTTGTCTATTCAGGAACAAATTTACCAATGTTGCTTGAATTTTGTGGCAGTCGATTGAGTAATCTGACAACAGAAGCGATACAAACAGCACTTTTACTTGCAGGACGTGACGGTATCAGCACACAAAAATTGGAGGAAGCTGCAGAAAAAGAAGATTCAGACCTAGAAGAGGGAATTTAAGATGGATATGCAAATTATATTAAATTGTTCAATAGTTCTTTTAGTTTTAATTTTGATTATGTTTTCGATATATACTTTTGTCAGCTTTAGACAGCTTAAAGCACGAACAAAGCAAATCGAGGCACTTCATCAAGGCTTAAGCGTTGGACAAAAGGTGCTGTTTAGTGGTGGGTTAACAGGTATCATTTCAAAAATTGAACGAGAATTTGTTAATATTCGCGTGGCAGACAATGTAGAGCTTGAAGTTTCGCGCTATGCAATCACTGAAATTCTTACTTAAAAATTATTTGATTTCAATGTTGGAGGGAAGAAAAATGCCAAATATTTTATTGACACGGATTGACAACCGATTAATTCACGGTCAAGTTGCAACCCAATGGACGAGCTTTATCGGTGCAAATCTCTTGCTTGTCGCAAATGATGAGGTTGCAGGGAATAAGCTGCGTCAAGGAATGATGGATATGGCAGCACCAAGTGGCGTTGCAACACGTTATTTTACGCTTCAAAAGACGATTGATATTATCGGTCGTGCAAGTGCTAATCAGAAAATCTTTATTATTTGTGAAAATCCTCAAGATGTTTTGACACTTGTTAAAGGTGGCGTACCAATCCAAAAGCTAAATATTGGAAATATGCATATGTCTGAGGGGAAACGTCAGGTCGGGACATCCGTCGCTGTTGGAGATGAAGACGTAGAAGCATTCAAAGAACTAAAAAATTTAGGCGTAACACTTGAAATTCAACGTGTGCCGACAACGGCAAAAGAGGATATCAACAAATTATTTTAAATATCAATGAACTTATTTGTTAGGAGGAAAATATGGACGCAACAATTCTTCAAATTGTACTTGTTTTTGTATTCACTTTTATTTGTGCAATTGACCAATTTAGTTTTTTACAATCTCTTTATCAACCGATTGTGACAGGCTGCGTAATTGGTTTAATTCTAGGAGATTTAAAAACTGGTTTAATTGTCGGTGGGACTTATCAATTAATGACCATGGGTAACATGCCGGTCGGTGGTGCACAGCCACCAAATGCGGTTATCGGTGGGATTATGGCTGCAATTCTTGCAATTACTTTAAAATTAGAGCCAACAGCTGCTGTTGCAACAGCAATTCCATTTTCGCTTTTAGGACAATATGCTGTTACTTTAATCTTTACGATTATGTCTACAGTAATGACTAAAGCAGATAAATGTGCAGAAGCTGCAGATGATAAAGGGATTGATCGAATTAATTACTTAGCCATGCTTGCGCTTGGATTAATTTTTGGCTTGATTGTAACATTGTTCTTCATTGGCGGAAGTGCTTTTGGAAGTCAAGTGGTATCTATGATTCCAGCTTGGTTAATGGACGGTTTGAAAGCATCTGGTGGTATGATGCGCTATGTCGGTTTTGCAATTCTGATTAAAGTGATGATATCACGCGATTTGTGGGGCTTCTTCTTCTTTGGTTTTGCCCTTGCGGTCGTGATTGCATCAATTGAATCATTAAGCGGCCCTGCATTAATCATCTTAGCGTTCATCGGTTTTGCTTTAGCTTATTGGGATTTCCAAATACAAAGCAGATTAAAGACAGCAGAAGCTACTGCAACAAATGAAGGAGGATTTGAAGATGGCATATAATATTCCTGATAATTATCAAGATAGAACACCAGCAGAGGCTTTAGATAAAAAAACTCTGAATAAAATGGTTTGGCGTTCAATGTTTCTACAAGCCTCATTCAATTATGAAAGAATGCAGGCAGGCGGCTGGTTATATTCTATTTTACCAGGCTTGAAGAAAATTCATAAAAACAAAGATGACCTATCAGCTTCAATGAGTCACAACCTAGAATTCTTCAATACACATCCATTTTTAGTTAATTTTGTCATGGGGATTATTCTTTCCTTGGAACAAAATAAAACAGATATTCCAACCATTCGTGCCGTACGTGTTGCGACAATGGGTCCTTTAGGTGGTATTGGTGATGCGTTGTTCTGGTTCACCCTTGTACCGATTGTGGCTGGGATTACCTCAAACATGGCGATTAATGGTAATATTGCTGCACCATTTATTTTCTTAATTGCCTTTAATGGTGTTCAGTTTGCACTGCGTTTCTTCCTAATGCGTTGGTCATACAAGCTGGGAATGAATGCAATTACTGTTTTGACCGAGCATGCTAGAGAGTTTACTCGTGCAGCAAGTATTTTGGGAGTATTCATCGTTGGTTCTCTAACCTGCGTTTACGGCGCAACTAAACTTAATATTCAAATTCCAAACGGAACGACCAACGAAGTTCGCCAAATTACGACAGTTGTACCAAATAATACAATTAGCAAATATGACAAAATGCTTTATACCAAAGACAGCGACGGTGACTACACTGAAACTCTACAAGATGGCGCAGCAGTCAATGATTTGGGCAATGGTACTTCTGAGCTTGTTTTAAATAAAAACGAGAAGAAGCCTGTAACGATTGATATTCAAAAAATCTTGGACGGTGTCTTACCTTCAATTATTCCACTTAGTTTGACTTTATTGCTTTATGCATTACTTTCTAAGTTCAAATGGACGCCGCTTAAATGTATCGGCTTGCTATTAGTGATTGGGCTTCTAGGCAGTGGTTTAGGAATTTGGCCAAATATCTGGCCGCAGTAATCGTAGAAGAGATTACAAAAATAAAAATAATATAAGGAGGGTGACGTGTTTAAGCTTTCAGATGACAAATTATCGGTATTGGGTGCGCTTATTACAACAAGAGAAATTGAGCAGCAGCCAGAATTGTGGGCAGAAACCTTACAAATTTACCAGAGAGAAGAAAATGAAATCAATGCATTTCTCAAGCAATTAGTTGACAAGCATTCGTATCTGCGTGTCATCTTCACAGGTGGCGGTACGAGCCAGTATGTGGGAGATGTTGTTTATCGAAGCTTGGTTAAGCTAGGAGATAAGAAACATTTTAGATTTGATAGCATTGGTTCAACTGATATTGTATCTTCTCCTGAAACAACGCTTGAAAAAGAAGCGCCAACGCTTCTTGTGTCCTTTGCACGTAGTGGCAATAGTCCTGAGAGCTTGGCGGCAGTTGATCTAGTCAGTGACTATGTTGATGATGTGTATCATATCATTATGACTTGTGCCAAAGATGGCGAGCTGGCAAAGCAGACAAATAATCGTGAGGACGCACTTGTTTTACTCTTGCCAGAAAAGTCAAATGACAAGGGATTTGCAATGACGGGAAGCTGTACCTCTATGATTTTGCTTGCAACACTGGTCTTTTCAACACAGAGCGCTACGGAAAAGGAAGCGCAGGTTAAAGGGATTATCGCTGCGGGGAAAGACATTATCAGTCGTGAGGAAGAGGTTGCCAACTACTTACCAAAAGACGTTAAAAGAGTTGTCTATGTCGGTAGCGGTCCTGCTGCTGCCTTAGCTAGAGAGGCACAGCTCAAGATTTTAGAATTGACTGCAGGTCAGATTGCAACAATCTTCGACTCTAGTATGGGGCTAAGACATGGTCCGAAGTCTTTCATCAATTTCAAAACAGCGGCTTATGTTTTTGTTGCAAATGACAGCTATACAAAAGAATATGATTTAGATATTTATCGTGAGCTTAAGGCAGATGATATTGCTGAAACGGTAGTCATGATTGGACAAAATGTATCAGAAGGCTTTAGCTTTTCATCAGATGAAATATTAGACGAAGCATTCTTAGTTTTTCCATTCTTGGTTTTTGCACAGATTATCTCACTGAATGCTTCAATCAATGTTGGCAATACACCGGATACACCGTCAGCAACCGGCACAGTCAATCGTGTCGTTAAGGGTGTTAGTATTCATCCGTATCACTAAGTATCAAAAGAATAAAGAAGGTGGTTGAAAAAATTGAAAACAGTAAAAGCAGAAGTTTATGAAGCACTAGAGCGTTTGAGTGATAGCAAGGGAATTATCGGAGCACTTGCTATTGACCAACGTGGGGCTTTAAAGAGAATGATTAAAGAATATAAAGATGAAGTCACAGCAAGTGATGTTGAGGATTTCAAGGCAATCGTTTCTGAGCATTTAACGCAGTATGCAACCTCTATCCTTCTTGATCCGGAATATGGTCTACCGGCAAGTAAGGTACGTTCAAGTAACGCCGGTCTACTGCTTGCCTATGAAAAGACAGGCTATGATGCCGCTGTTAAGGGGCGCTTACCTGACTGCTTAGATGTTTGGAGTGTCAAACGTTTGAAAGAAAGTGGTGCTGACGCTTGTAAGTTCCTGCTTTATTATGATATCGATGAAGATGAAGCAATCAATGAACAAAAGCATGCATTTATCGAACGAATTGGTAGCGAATGTGTAGCGGAAAATTTACCGTTTTTCTTGGAGCTTGTCAGCTATGACGCAGAAATATCAGATGCGAGTAGTGTTGAATATGCAAGAGTGAAGCCGCATAAAGTCATTGATATGATGAAGGAATTTTCAAAACAA
>JAISYB010000023.1 GCA_031270215.1 Streptococcaceae bacterium
ATAAATCTTAAAATCTACAGCGGTTGTTGCTTGAGAGATTGCTTTGATAACTTGCTTAAGTTCACGAATACTCTTGCGCTCGGAGTGAAGCACCGCTTGGATTAAATTCTTTGGATAATTATCTTCCTCAAGCTGACGAGAAATCCGTGCACTGATAAAGCTTAATACTTCTACTTGATTACGATAAAAAATAGAGTCTTCAAACAATAAATCGAGTAAATCAGCCAGTTTTATTTGCCAATCAAAAGCTTCAAAAATTCTAATAACACCTGCGGCGCCACGTCTAAGCGCATATGGATCATTTGAGCCACTAGGTATTAAATCAGCAGAGAAAAATGACAGTAAGGTATCCAGCTTATCACTAACAGCTAGTACTGCGCCAACCACCGTTTCCGGTAATGCACCACCTGCACCAAGCGGCAAATAATGTTCACGAATTGCCGTAGCGACTGTGTGATTTTCCCCTTGAAGTAAGGCATATTTCTCGCCCATAATCCCTTGTAATTCATCAAACTCACCGACCATATTAGTGACTAAGTCAAATTTATAAATCTCACTTGCTCGTGTGATATCTGCTAGCTGCACAGCTGTTAAGCCAAGCGCCTTTCCAATAATCTCACCAATCTGCCTCACTCTTTGCATATGCTCATAGATTGAACCGATTTTTTCATGGAAGGTGACATTTTTTAACCTCTCAACCAAATCAGCAATTAAGAGTTTTTGATCTTCATTGAAGAAGAAAACAGCATCTTCAAGACGTGCAACTAGAACCTTTTCATTGCCGGAAATGACATTTTCAAGATGTTCTGCATTTCCATTTCTAACTGAAACAAAATGTGGCGCAAGCTTTCCATCAAGCGTTCTGACTTCAAAGAAACGCTGGTGCCCACGCATGGAAGTTACCAAAATCTCCTCCGGCAAAGCCAGATACTTCAAATCAAAATGACCCAAAAATGCGGTTGGGTACTCAACTAGATTATTAACTTCTTCAAGCAAATCGGCGTCTAAATCAATTTTCAGCGCCTCCTTTGCCGCAATTTCTGAAATCTGCTGTTCAATCAGTGCCTTGCGCTCTGAGACATCAGCATAGACAAAAACCTGTTTCAAGTCCGCCAAATAGCTGTCAGCTGACTGAATACGTGCTTCGTGACCTAAAAAACGATGTCCACGACTGAGATTATCAGAGTGAATATTAAAAATCGTCATAGGAATAACTTCACGACCCAAGAGCGCCACGACTGTATGAACTGGTCTGATATAGCTAAAGTCAAAATTCGCCCAATGCATTGATACCGGAAAGCTTAAACGCTCGACGACATTAGCAAGCTTCGGCAAAATTTCACGAAGTCCTTTGCCATCATCAGATTTTTCAACATAAAGATACTCAACACCTTTTAGCTCTTTGAAGATTAAATCTGATTCAACTGCACCTTGGCTTTTCATAAAACCAAGCGCTGCTTTGCTCCAATTACCCACTTCATCTTGTGCGATTTTTTTAGCTGGTCCCTTAACTAGTTCACTGACGGAAGTCTGCTGCTCTGCCAGATTATTAATCCTAATCGCCAAACGTCTAGGCGTTGAGAAAGTTTCAATAGAGCCAAACGCCAAGCGCTCCTCCTGTAAAAATGCCGCTGCTTTTTTGGCAAGCTGCTCAACGCTGTCTGTAACCAAATACGCTGG
This sequence comes from Streptococcaceae bacterium, assembly GCA_031270215.1. Taxonomy (GTDB): domain Bacteria; phylum Bacillota; class Bacilli; order Lactobacillales; family Streptococcaceae; genus MMGLQ5-1. The sequence continues at coordinate 1,681 of JAISYB010000023.1, forward strand.
CATTTCTTCCAAACCGATTTCTAGTAAAAAGTTTTGGCTCATCCTATTCTCCTTCTTCCTTTAATAGCTTTTGTCTTGACGCTTCATCTAGCAATGGGAAACCAAGCTTCTTACGCTCTGCAACGAATTGCTTCGCAACTGATTTAGCAAGATTTCTAATTCTTGCGATATATCCTGCACGCTCTGTAACCGATACTGCGCCCCTTGCATCTAATAGATTGAAAATATGCGAGCATTTTAAGACGTAGTCATAAGCTGGATGAGCTACCCCCTCACTAATCGCACGCTTGCTTTCTTGTTCAAAGGCTTCAAATAATTGTAATAACAATTCCTGATTGCTGATTTCAAAACTATATTTTGAATGCTCATACTCCGGCTGCTTAAAAATTTCGCCGTATTTAACCCCTCTTGCCCATTCAATCTCATAGACATTGTCTACATTTTGGATATAACTTGCCAAACGCTCCAAGCCATAAGTCACTTCCGCTGTGACCGGCTTTGTCGCAAGACCTCCAACCTGTTGGAAATAGGTAAATTGGGTGATTTCCATGCCATCTAACCAAACCTCCCAGCCAAGTCCAGCCGAGCCGGTTGAAGGATTTTCCCAATTATCCTCAACAAAGCGAATATCATGCTCTAAAGAGTTAATTCCCAGTAATGCCAAACTTTCCAGATATAACTCTTGGATATTGTCGGGGCTTGGTTTCATCACTAATTGGAATTGGTGATGTTGATACAGGCGATTTGGATTTTCTCCGTAACGGCCATCCGCTGGGCGTCTACTTGGCTCAACATAAGCTGCATTCCATGGCTCTGGTCCAATTGCACGTAAAAAGGTATACGGACTCATTGTTCCTGCCCCTTTTTCTACATCATATGCCTGCATCAGCATGCACCCTTGCTCAGACCAAAATTTTTGCAATCTTAAAATAATGTCTTGAAATGTTAGTACTTGACTCATAGCTCCTCCTTTAAATGTAACAAAAATCCCCACACACAAAAACGTGTGCAGGGACGATCTCTCGCGGTTCCACCCTACTTCTGACAATCTAAATTGTCAGCAGCTTGTTTTTTGCCGATACAAAAGCGCCTTTCACAACTGTCATGCTTGGCTCACACCCACCCAAGCTCGCTGAGAGTTTTTAGCTGCTACTCCTCTTTTAAAGCAATCTTTAGTTAATATCATAGCACTTTGACTGATAAAGTCAAATCAGGCGATAATTTATTTGCGCTGTGCCTTAAATCTAAAAATTTAACTCAAATTAGAACTATTTTTTGGACAAAAGTTTCAAAAAACTACCAATTCCTGATATAAAAAGCGGAATCGGTAGATTTTTGTTTTGGCTGATTATCTCCCAAGCTATTCTAATGCGAAACTTTCTTGAGATACTAAATTTTTCTTTTCCATGACAGGATAAACCGGCGACAGTCTATTGACGCTCTTTTTCGTGATTAGCCCCATCAACCTGCATTATTCACAATGCTAAATTGCTTGTTTTTTAGCTCGTAAGTAACATCACTTTCGCGCGCCACTTCTGGCTCATGAGTAACAATGATAACCACCTTATTTTGCTCATGGGCGATTGTTTTAAATAATTTAACAATCTCCTTAGTCGTGTTTTCGTCCAAATTACCTGTTGGCTCGTCCGCAATAATCAAATCATGCTCGGTCACAAATGAGCGAACAATCGCTACCCGCTGCTGCTGACCGCCTGAAAGATGTGTCACTCGTTTATGGATTAAACTCTCATCAATCCCAACCTTCTTCAAGGAATCCACAATAAAATCTCCCTCATCAGTCTTTTTAATGCCAGAAATTCGCAGTGCTGTCTTGATATTTTCATAGGCACTCATATATGAAAATAAATTATATGCCTGAAAGACAATTGAAACATCCTTTTTCCTAAAATTCGTCAAACCAATTTTCTTAACATCACGATCATTAAATAAAACTTTACCTTCTTTGGGTTGATCCAATCCGGCAAGCAATGAAAGGAAAGTCGTTTTTCCACTACCAGAGCTGCCTAAAATCGTATAAACCTTGCCTTTTTCAAAGGTCAAATTAACATCTTTGAATAAATAATCCGTCTGAGTGGTGTACCAGTAACCTATATCTTCTACTTTTAACATCTCTTGCTCCCTTCCTTAATACGCACTTAAAATGTCTTTAGGCTGCAAACGCAGGATACCAATAGAGGCAATCAAAACAGCGAATACAGCGATTGCTAGCGCAATCAGGCCTAAGAGGGCAATTTCCTTTGGTGATAATTTAACGTTTAATTTTTCAATCGCCTGAGCCTCTTGAGTTGTTTGTCCAACACCAAATCCTTGCCCAATTCTTGCTCCAAAGTCACCACCGCCAGGTCGGTTGCCTGCCTCCTGCGTGCCTGACGATGACGCTGAGGTTTGCTGCGCACTATTTTGCTGATCAAGCAGCTGCTGACCGACGATATTGCCGACGACATTTCCTGAAACTGAAGCAATACCAACTGCGATAAGCATTACGATAATGAGCTCAACAAAGAATTGTGAAATTATTTTAAACTTCGCTTCGCCAAGACTCATCAAAACGCCAATTTCATACTTACGTTCGCGAATCATCATCACAACAATCAAGGTCAAGATAATAATTCCAGCAATAGATACCAACCAAACCACATTGGTTGCAAATTTAGCGACATTGTTTAATGGCGTAATCATCTGCTGATACATCGTATCATTAGTTTGTAGCTGTAATTCATCTGAATCAATTAATTTTTTGGCGCTTTTAACAAATTCTGTCATTTCCTTTGGATCCTCTAGATTATAGACTGCTGAACTGAGTGTATCCGCATCATCGCTACCTTTAAGCGTATTTGCTAAAGTCAGATAACCGTAGATTTTATTGACCGGATTCATAGCTGCATTGCGCATCATCATCTCGTCAATCTCTGAGGTTGTTGAATAAATTCCAACAACCGTAACCTCGATTGCTTCACTATCACTATCAGCTGCTATCTTAAAGGTACTACCGAGTGTTAAGCTATTATCCTTCGCCAAATCCTCAGAGATGACAACATTATTAGTATCCTTATCTTTGCTGGTAATTCCTCGCCCTG
>JAISYB010000166.1 GCA_031270215.1 Streptococcaceae bacterium
CCTCAAAGCCACCAGTTATTAGATTATCAAAGTTGACTTTATTAATCTTGAACACATCATCAAATGTTAACATTAATAAGCCTTTCCCTGTTCGCCCGTAGTCTTTCATAATAAAAAAACGTTCAGGCGGTACAAGTTTTATTTTTCTAAGCAAGGTATACGCGTGCATTAAACTAACATTATTAAAACTATGCTCACTATCAGCAATCAGCTTTAAATAGTTCTCAACGATTTCAAAGTTTAAATCACTTTTAGCAACCTCAAAAAATTGGAAATATAAATCTTTTTCACCGTGTACCTTATCTTTAAGCTGTAACTTTTGACAGTTATAAACCCAATCTGTACCACCAAAGCTATAAGGGAAGATATTATAATCATGTGTTTCAACATTGATAATCGTTTCAAAAATCTGCTCAATTACATTTAAAAAATCTGATATTTGATTTGCTTTATCTACGGGGTACTCTAAATTAAATGAGGTTTCATCAATAGGCTTATATGCGTTTTTAAGCACGATTACAAAGCGTTTTAAAGTTTTAGAATAAATAACCTTACCGCTCGTTATATCGACTAAAAACCTAGCATAATTATTAAACTGATTGATTTTACCTTTACCGTTAAAAATTGGTATTTTTTGACCGTCTTTATCCTCTTTTTCCTCAATCAAACCATAAACGACCCCTGTTTTTTTAGCTTCAATCGTGTAACTAAGCGTGAGATTGTAAAAAGTTTCTGCCTCGCTATTCTCGCTCAATTTATAATAGGCATTGCCTTTGTTATCTAATGCCATTTGTTCATTGCCAATATTGGCAAAATGCACACGTTTTATAATTTCTTTAATCTGAGATAAGTTAGGAGTTAGTATTTTATCAACATTCAACCTTATTTTTTGAAATTTATAGTATAATTCGCTTGCTTTCAATTATTCTAACGCCTCCTCTTTTGCCAAAGCGTTATAAGTATTACCACAAGTTAAAATCATTTTTTCTAAGTGGTAATCTTTCATTAATGCAATGAGGTAAGCCTCAAAGCTTTTATGATGAGTTGGTGCAAACTCCTCGACTGATTCCATATACTCGCTCGAGATAGCTTCTCTGCAGTTCCAAAATTCAATCAGAAAAGCAACACCAGCATAAAAAATCATCATCTTATCCGTTGTATTTGCCCTCATCATACGGGTATATTGATAGCCGATTTCAGCCTCTATCTGTTTCTTAAGGTGGTTTATATCGTGAAATATAATGCCTTTTTTACCGCCCATAATCTTTTTCATGGCTCGTTCACGTGCGATTTTATCCAAGAGGTCGGCAAATAATTCATCGGTTAGTTTAATATCGGTCATTTTCTAATACCTCTATGTTTTTATTATTTCTTTCACTTAAGGTACAAAAAGCGCTTGTAAGCCCACTTAATGCATTTAAGTCCTTAACTGTAATTTTAAGGCTAGAAAAATGGTCAAAAACAAGTGTATCTAAAGCTTGTATAGCATTTTTTAGATTGTTACTATCTAAAATCAAATTATCTAAATCTATTTTGTTATTTTCATTCATTTTCTAATCTCCATTCAATTATTTACTTTTCTATTGGCGTAGAATTTTAGTTTATTTTTATTTGTTCAGTAACCATTTACGCATATCTGACTTGCTATAGCATTCAGTACGTTCAGATACTAACCGCCCTCGGGGTAAGCCAAGCGCTAACAATCTTTCAAAACTTTCTGCGGATATACCAAGCCACTTATAAGCACTCGCCTTATTTAATAAAAGGTCGCTATCTATTTTGCTGTCCTTGCGTGCTTGTTCAATCGCTTCAAGCGTTACATGATAAACGCTTTCTGAAATACCCTTGAGTTGTTTCTCGTCTAGTGAATGATTTACATTAATATTAAACTGTTGCGATGTTTCAACACTCATAACATCGCCTCCGTTTCACTCATAGCCATTAAAGTAGACTTGATGAAAGCATAATCTTTATCGGCTTGTATCAACGCGATAGCAACACGCTCAAGGTTTAAATATCTCTCTTGTTCGGTAGAGTTCAATAAGTCTAACCCGATAGCCTTTAGTCCGTCTGATCGCTGTTCTCGTAGTTGTTTAATTGATAAATTAGTTGATATTTTAATCAGTAATGAGTTAAGATTAGAATAAGAGTATTTATTTAAATGCTCCCATTCTTTGATTGCGCTTGTTAAATCGTTGTGAGTTGGTTGCTCTATTTCTCGATTTAATAAGCGTTTTTTTAGCTCATTCTCCATGCGGTTGAATGTTTGAATATACAAAATTTTAAACTCGTCCGCCCTTTTTCCTGTAAAACCAGTTACTAGAAAAGTGAAGCCGTCACGATTCATATAGTACATTCTGCGCGTTTTACCTTGTTCATCTAAATAAGTGCCCTCGATAAACATTTTTAGCGCCCTTAATTTTGAGTTGGCTAAAATATTATCAATCTTTTGTAAAATATTGTCATGCCTCTTATGAAACACTCTAGCCACTTCTAAACTTGTTGTGATAGCTTGTTTGTTTTGAATAATCACATTAAATTGATTGTTTGCTACACTCTCCATAAAATTCCTCCTGTTCCTGTAAAAAGTTCTATTGCGTGATAGTTGAGTGTTTAGGCTGTTAATTCTTCAATCGCTTTTAAAACTTTAGCCTTGCGCTCATCATTTAACGGTGTACGCAACCATACACAGAAACGACTATCGGAAATGCCGATTTTTTCAGCAATTTGCCAGTTTCTAATATTGTGAGTAAAAATGGTGTTTCTGATTTCTTGATTTGCTTTCATAGATTCCTCCTATATTCTTTTTGAATAGCTATACACTCTTTTTGAAGCGTAGTCACTATCTTATACGAGATAACTATACAATACATTGTTATTGACGTCAAGACCAAAACACTATATATTGTATATAAATAGTGTATACACTAAAAATTGAAATGGAGGGGCTAAAATGATTTTAAATAATTTAGCCGTCATATTAGCAGAAAAAAAACTAACTGCTACAAGGGTTTCTAAGGATACAGGCATTTCTAGGTCTACATTGTCTGCCCTTGTAAACAATACAGGCGAGGGCATTCAGTTAAAAACACTAGATACACTTTGCGTTTATCTCGGTATTAGTACGAATGATTTTTTTGAATTGTATCCTTATTCAGTAGATATAGACCTTGATGTGACTAATTTTGATTATGCTTTTCAATTTGATGATTATGACTATTCGCGTTTTGATGGAATGAAAGTCACCGATTTATCATTCGACTTATTACTGACCGTAAAAGGGAAAAACAATACAACCTCTAAAATGGACTTTATAGGGAAAATAGTTAATCAAACAATTAGAATGTTTTATGAACAAAGTATCAATGAAAATATACTTGAATTCACAGTAAATGCTAAATTGGATATAGCAAATAAAGAAAAAGAAGGAAGTTTTAGCTCATGGTGGGAAAATGTCCCCGAATCTTTTCAAGGAGAAATTAGAGAATTAATAACTAATGCAGTGAAAAAAAATATCGATAAAGCAATCAATTCAACATTTGAATATGAGTTACCTTTTACGATAGAATTTGATGAGCATGGTTGCGAAGTTAATATCTTTTCTAATTTTCTTGGCTATCCAACAGAAAATGATGATGTGTATTTCGATTCTCTACCTTTCTAACCTCTCCCCCTCAATAATTATCTATTTTTCTATTGGCGTAGTAGTAGATAGGGGAAAATATGGCACAAATAAAAAAATATCTAACTAAGGACAATCAAGTTAGATACTCATTCAATGCTTATGTTGGCAAAAATTCAAAAGGTAAAAACGTTTATCGTAAACGACAAGGCTTTAAAACGAAAAAGCAAGCACAGTTTGCGCTAGCAGACTTGATCAAAGATATTGAAATGAATGGACTTGAAGAAACAAGAGAAATGACGTTTAAACAGCTTTATGAGTTGTGGCTCAAACAACATCGCCTCAATGTTAAAAAATCGACTGTTGCAACTAACAGACGTTTTGTAGAGGGTCATGTTTTAACTCATTTTGGCGATATGGCTTTATCCGATATATCAGTAGTTTACTGCCAAGAGGTCGTTAATAAGTGGCATGAGAAGTATAAACAGTATTCTTATTTTCGTAAGGTAACCGCTCAAATTTTGAGATACGGGGAGGCTATGGAGTTAATTTCAAGTAACCCGATGAGTAAAACTATTTTACCTAGACGGATAGAGGAAGATAAAACACTCAAATTTTATACTAAAGATGAATTGATACATTTCTTTAAGTGTCTTGATGAGTTCGGCAATTTTAAACAACTTACATTTTTCAGACTATTAGCCTTTACTGGCTGTCGTAAATCTGAAATATTGGCGCTACAATGGAAAGATATAGACTTGTTTAATCGTTCTGTTAGGATTGGTAAAACGCTAGCCTTAGATGAAAATAACGCTATTGTCATTCAATCGCCTAAGACTATATCAAGTACACGAGAAATTAGCCTAGACTTTGAAACAGTCAAAATCATTGAGAAATGGCGATCAATTCAACGAGAAGAATATTTCAAACTCGGTTTTAATACTGGAATCGATGAACAATACCTATTTACTGATTTAACAAACGGTTTATATTATCCTCAAGTCGTCAATGATTGGCTTAGATACTTAATCAAAAAATACGACTTACCAGTAATCACACCACACCACTTTAGGCACACACACGCTAGTTTATTATTATTGGCTGGTGTTCCAATCAAAGAGGTGTCTGAAAGACTAGGTCACAAGGATATTAAAATCACGCTTGAGATATACTCTCATGTTATGCCCGATGAGGCAAAAGAAACGGGTAAAAAATTTGCTAACTTTGTCGGTTTTTAGAAAAAATACAGACAAAAGCACAGACCCTTGAAAATATACACAAAATAAAAAAGCTAGAGTGCTTATATATCAGCACTTCTAGCGATTTTATACATTTACCCCACAGACCCTTCCATTTCATAAGCAATCAAACGATTCAGCTCTACGGCGTATTCCATTGGTAATTCCTTGGTGAATGGTTCGACAAAGCCCATGACAATCATTTCTGTCGCTTCTGATTCACTCAGTCCACGACTCATTAAATAATACAGCTGCTCCTCGGAAATCTTTGAAACCTTAGCTTCATGCTCCAAAGCAACTTGTGAATTATGGATTTCATTGAACGGAACGGTGTCTGATTTTGAGATATCATCCATGATAATCGTATCGCATTCAATATGGGAAACGGATTTCAAGCTTGCCTTATTAAAGGTCACCTGTCCACGATAATTGACTTCTCCGCCGTCCTTGGCAATTGATTTTGAAACAATTGAGCTTGAGGTATGTGGTGCATTGTGAATCATCTTCGCACCAGTATCTTGGATTTGATTTTTGCCTGCAAAGGCAATTGAAAGCATCGTCCCACGTGCACCTGCACCATCAAGGTAAACAGCTGGGTATTTCATCGTTGCCTTAGAACCAAGGTTGCCATCAATCCACTCAACAGTCGCATCTTCTGCTGCTTTAGCACGCTTGGTAACTAAATTATAAACGTTATCTGACCAGTTTTGAATGGTTGTGTAACGCGTATATGCACCCTTAAGCGTGAATATCTCAACAATCGCTGCATGTAACGAGTTACTTGAATAAGTCGGTGCCGTACAGCCCTCAACATAGTGCACACTTGCGCCTTCATCAACAATAATCAAGGTGCGTTCAAACTGTCCGGTATTCTCCGCATTAATCCGAAAATATGTTTGCAAGGGGGTATCAATCTTAACTCCCTTCGGAACATAAATAAATGTTCCTCCAGACCAAACAGCTGAATTTAGTGCCGCTAGCTTATTATCTGTTGGGGGTACTAATTTAGCAAAATATTGCTTAAATAGCTCTGGATATTCCTTTAAAGCTGAATCAGTATCTGTGAAAATAATCCCTAATTTTTGGAATTCCTCTTTCATGTTATGATAAACAACCTCGGACTCGTACTGTGCCGAAGCGCCCGCAAGATATGCTCGCTCTGCTTCTGGAATACCAATTCTTTCAAAAGTTTCCTTGATTTTATCCGGCACATCTTCCCAATCTCGTGCCGCCTTATCACTTGCACGCTGAAAATACTTGATTTTATCAAAATCAATATCTGATAAATCAGCCCCCCAAGTTGGCATTTCCATTTTATGAAAGGTCTCAAGCGCTTTTAAACGAAATGTTAGCATCCACTCCGGTTCGTCCTTCGCCTTTGAAATCTCACGAACAACCGCCTCGGTTAAGCCACTTCCTGTACTATAAATTGGCTCGACATCATCGTGAAAGCCAAACTGATATTCCTGTATTTCTGGTACTCCCATTTAGGCAACCTCCTTTATTCTTCATGACAAGACAATATCTCTTGTGCAAAACCGTCTGCTTCAATCGCTTTTTTCAATGCATTCCAGCTCAGTGTCGCACACTTAATCCGTGATGGAAATTTAGCAACACCGCTTAAAAAAGCTGCTTCTCCCAAGCTTTTTAAATCCTCAACCTGCTGACCTTGTACGAGCCTTGAGAAATTTTCCGCTAATTCATAAACTCTTTGCACTGTTTGCCCAATTACAAGATCCGTCATCATAGAAGCGGAGGCAGTTGAAATCGAACAACCCGAGCCACTAAAAGCAATATCTTTAACCTCCCCGTCCTTAAGCTCTACTGTCAGCTGAATGACGTCCCCGCAGGTTGGATTATTCAAAATCAATGGTGTCTTTCCAGCTAAGCTGCCGTGATGGTGTGGGTGAGATGAATGGTCTAATATGACCGCGCGATATAAACTATCTAGCTTAGATAATGCCATCTTTAAAAAACTCCTTTGTTAGATAGATTGCCTCAATCAGCTTGTCACAATCTGCCTTTGTGTTATAAAAATAAAAGCTTGCGCGTGCAGTAGCAAAAACGCCTAGATACTCAATCAGCGGCTGAGCACAATGATGACCTGCACGCACTGCAACTCCCTCCATATCAAGCGCAGTTGCAAGATCATGCGGGTGTAGGTTATCAAGATTAAAGGCAATTACCGAACTATGCTCCGCTGGATTTTCTGGTCCATAAATTTCAATCCCCGGAATTGCTTGAAGCTTCGGTAAAACGTAATCAACTAATTCCTGCTCGTAGGCATGAATATTCTCCATACCAAGCTCGTCTAGATAATCTATTGCCACGCCCAATGCGATGGCATCGGCAATATTGGGCGTCCCTGCTTCAAATTTCCACGGCAAATCTGTCCAAGTTGACTCAAACTTATGGACGAAATCAATCATTTCACCGCCGAATTCAACAGGCGAAATTGCTTTTAATATCTCCTCCTTGCCGTATAAAACGCCTATTCCAGTCGGAGCACATAACTTATGTCCTGAAAATGCGAAAAAGTCAACATCTAAATCCTGAACATCTATCTTCATGTGAGGCGTTGATTGTGCGCCGTCAACAACGATAATCCCACCTTTTTGGTGCACCAAATCTGCCAATTCTTTAATTGGATTAACCGTCCCAAGCACGTTTGAAGCATGCGTAATCGCTAAAATTTTTGTCCGCTCAGTAATGACTTCGTGCGCTTCTGCCATATCTAACTTACCATCTTTAAGATGAATATATTTCAGCACAGCGCCAACTCGACGTGCGACCTGTTGCCATGGCACGATATTTGAATGATGCTCCATAATTGAAATAACAATTTCATCGCCTGCCTTAAGTGTTTCACCCAAGCTTTGCGCCACCCAATTTAAACCGGTCGTTGTGCCACGAGTAAACAAGATTTCCTTGGTTGTTTTTGCATTGATGAATTTTTGAGTCTTTTTGCGGCTCATCTCATAGTTTTGCGTCGCCCGCTCTGCTAAAGTATGAACACCACGATGGACATTAGCATTGTCATGCTCGTAATAATGGACAAGCGTATCAATCACTTGCTTAGGCTTTTGCGTTGTCGCTGCATTATCCAAATAAACCAACGGCTCATCATTGACCTGCTGAAAAAGAATTGGAAAATCAGCTTTAATTTTCGTACTGTCTAACATCGCTTCCCCTTAAATGTTTTATAAATTATATTCCGTCACAATTATTTTTTCATAAGCTTTCCGGTCATATTTTTTAGAATTAATAAACCACGATATTAAATCGCCCTTTCCTACCATATTCCAACGGAAAATGAATTTTGCCGGCATAGGCTTTGCCCTTATTTACTGCGCCAGGTTAAGATTTTCTTTGACTAATTCAACCGCTTCAGCCATTCGTTCGTCATAGGATCGGTCATTTTTAGCAAAATATTCTAAACCGTAAAAGCAATCAATCACTTTCATACTTCCGCCCTGTAAATTAATTCAATGATGGGAGCATAAGTCCTTTTTAATGGCACTATGGTTTCTGAAAAGTCTACGACATGCACTCAAGAAAAGTCCATCCGAGTTTGCCTAGGCTTTTACGAAATCATGTTCAAGCCCTCTTAAGCTTGTTTAATGCCCCTTCGCCAGCTTCTTTTCTATTACTTCGATAAATTCTTCTTGTACCTCACGCAGTGGAATGGCTGTAATCACTGCGCCTAAGAAACCACGAATTACTAAACGTTCTGCTTCGTGCTGCGGAATCCCTCGGCTCATTAGATAATAAAGCTCTTCCGGATCAACACGTCCGATTGAGGCGGCATGACCTGCCGTCACTTCATTTTCATCAATCAATAAAATTGGATTGGCATCACTTCTTGCTTTATCAGAAAGCATTAGAACACGGCTTTCCTGCTGCGCATCAGCACCCTTTGCACCGCGAATAATATGACCAATACCGTTAAAGGTCAAAGTTCCCGCCTCTAAAATCACGCCATGCTGTAAAATATGTCCAATAGAGTGCTGCCCGAAGTTCGTTACTCGCGTATCAATCCCTTGAACTTGCTTACCGGTCGAGATGGCAACTGCTTTTAATTCGGCGTGTGCGCCATTACCTACCAAATCTGAATCAAAATCAGCAATCACATTTCCATCATTCATCACACCAAGAGCCCAATCAATCATCGCATCTTTTAGCACATGCCCACGACGAGAAATGAAAGTTGTCACATTTTTTCCCAAACGATCAACGGCCGAAAATTTAACCCTTGCGCCATTTTTGGCAATCACTTCAACGACAATATTCGCCGAAATTTGCACATCGCCTCCTCCTGCCGTCTGGAAACGTTCGAGATATTCCAACTTAGAATTCTCCTCGGCAACAATTAAAACATGCTTATTAAAAGGTGTTTTCGAGTAGCTATTTTGATAAAAAATTGCTTCAATCGGTAAAGTCACTTCAACATTTTTAGGAATATATAAAAAGACTCCGCTATTAAAATATGCCTGATGCCACGCAGATAACTTGTCCTCATCTGCTTTTAGCGCCGTCGTCATGAAGTATTTTTGCACAAGCGATTCATGTTCACGCATTGCGGTGAAAATATCGGTGAAAATCACTCCCTGCTCAATTAATTCCTGCGGCAGCTGCTCTAAAACCGTCTGAGCGCCATTTTGAACGACCAGCGGATTATCGGATAATTGGCTAAAGTCAGCTACATTACCAATCAATTCGTCCTCTTGAGCAAAGTCACCATCAAACAGCGGCCAACGATGATACCTCACACGCTCAATCACAGGTAAAGCTAGCTGATCAATTACTTCAAATGCTTTCTGACGTTTAGCACTCATCCACGATGGCTCACCTTTTACAGCAGAAAAGCTTTGGATTGCTTCTAAATTTGACATGATCCGCTCCTTCTAGCCTTCCTCGACATACTCAATGCCTAACCCTTTGCTGATTTCAACGTAGCCTTCAGCCTCTAAGCGCTTAGCAAGCTCCGCGCCACCTGTCTTCACAACTTTACCCTCCATCATGATATGCACCACATCTGGTGTAATATAGTTAAGTAATCTTTGATAATGAGTAATAATCAATGCACCAAAGCTATCGCCACGCATTG
>JAISYB010000119.1 GCA_031270215.1 Streptococcaceae bacterium
CGGACAACTAACTGTCCTGCCTCGTTTTTTTGTGCGCCAGACATGAAACTCTAAGGGGTGAACCTGCATGGGTGAGAATAGCGCTAAAGTCCGTTACAGGCTTTGCAGAGGACAGTTAGGCAACTGTGAGCACCTAGCAAATCCGAAAGTTAAGCGGTAGCGACTAGTAAATCTGGAAGTCAAGCTGTAGTGGTTAGCAAATACGAAAGTCAAATGCTAGCGGCTGGCAAATAGCTAAATTTCAGAAGAATTGCTCCGTAGGCTTGTTAATTTCTGAATAATTACTCCATAAACCTATAAACTTCCGAACAATTATTTCGTAAATTTATTAATTTTCAAACAATTCATTCATAAAAATTATTAATTTGATAATTGATTAGATCGCTGAATATCACTGTCCTACCATCATTTTGGAAAATAATCATCGGTTATTTTTTCCGCTTTATTCTATTTCCAAAGGATAAGATTTCATCTAAGCTGAACACTCGGATCAAACACTTTTTCTGTCATTTTTTGCTCATATTAATAATATACAGGTGTTGTTTTATTTTCTTCTAACCATTTTTTTGATTATTTTTTAGCAGAAAAAGAAAATATTGTCATTAAAACAGCAAAATTGTTTGATTTCTCAACTAATTTTTAGCAAAAAAACTAAATCTTAAGTTTTCTTAAGAAGTCTGTTTTTTTTTTTTTTTAAGTTCATAATGCACATGTAATATATTACAGGAATAGTGGTTAAATCATGAAGAGATTCTTTGTTTTTGACGAAAAGCAAGGAGTTGGGCGATGTTTCGTAAAGCTGATAACGGCAATTAAAAATTGAAAAGCCTTACAGCTAAATGTAAACGATTGCCCTATACCACCATAAAAAAATTACTCAGGAGGCATTACATGACAACGTATTACCCAACGGTTAACAAAGTAGAATTTGAGGGGAGAACCTCTACTAATCCATTCGCCTATCGTTACTACAATCCCGATCAGGTAGTTTTAGGTAAGACGATGAAAGAACACCTGCCGTTTGCAATTGCATATTGGCATACCATGATACAAGATGGTACAGACCCATTTGGTGGTGTGACAAACAAACGCACATGGTTCGGCAATTCTGAGATTGAAACTGCGAAAAATCGCGTGGAAGCATTTTTTGAAATTTTGTCTAAGCTGCAGGTTTCTTATTTCTGCTTTCACGATGTAGATATTGCACCACAAGGAAATTCATTAGAAGAATTTTTCAATAATTTAGATGTGATTACTGATTTAATTAAAGAAAAAATGGACGAAACAGGGATTAAATGTTTATGGAATACTGCCAACATGTTTAGCCACGCTCGTTTCAATAATGGTGCTGCTTCATCAAATAACGCAGAAGTCTTCGCTTTGGCTGCGGCACAGGTGAAAAAAGGTCTTGATATTGCGAAGAAATTAAATGCAGAAAATTACGTGTTCTGGGGCGGACGTGAGGGTTATGAAACGTTGCTGAATACTGATTTGGCATTTGAACAGGATAATATTGCCCGCTTGTTTAAAATGGCAATTAGCTATGGTGAGGAAATCGGCCATAAACCACAATTTTTGATTGAGCCAAAACCAAAAGAACCATCAAAACATCAATACGATTTTGATGCGGCAACAACGATGGCATTTATCCAAAAATATGGTTTGGAAGGCGACTTCAAACTCAACTTAGAAGCAAACCATGCAACATTAGCAGGACATACATTTGAACATGAATTGTGCGTAGCACGCTCCTACAATGCACTCGGTTCAATCGATGCCAACCAAGGTGACTTATTGCTAGGTTGGGATACAGATGAATTCCCAACAAATGTATATGATGTGACTTTAGCAATGTATGAAATCTTAGAAAATGGTGGACTAGGTAAAGGCGGCATTAACTTTGACTCTAAAGTTCGTCGTTCTTCACATGAAATGGAAGATTTACTTTTAGCACATATTGCAGGGATTGACACATTTGCTCGTGGTTTGTTAAATGCTGCAAAAATAAAAGAAGAAAGCTTCTTAAGCGACATCAAAGAAGAACGCTATGCAACTTATAAGACAGGTATCGGTCGTTCGATTCTTGAAGGAAAAGAAGATTTGAAATCATTGACCGAGTATGCGTTAGAGCATGATGATGTTGAGCTTGCGTCAAGTCATATTGAATACGTGAAAAGCTTGCTGAATGATTATATTTATTCCGATCATTCAAATACAATCAAAGTACAGCCAATCCGTAAATAAACAATGTGAGTAACAGTTGAATAAGTGTGAGAAAGGGAGTTGCTTTTGACAGATAACAAAAGTAATCTAACCTTTCTCATGTTTATTTCTGTTAATACACGCTTGGCTTCAATGTCAAAAGTCTAAAAAAGGGAAGGAAAAAAACGATGTCGTATGTCTTGGGGTTGGATCTAGGGACAAGCTCCCTAAAGGGTCTACTTTTAAATAAAGCAGGGAAAGTGGTTGCTCAGGCAACGCATGAATATCCACTAGAAACACCGCAGTCGGGTTATTCAGAACAATCTCCAGCGCATTGGTTGATTGCTGCACAAAAGGTGATTGAAAATATCACCGAGCAAGTGCCTATGATCAAAGAGGAATTAGAGGGTATTAGCTTCTCTGGGCAAATGCATAGTTTGGTATTACTGGACGCTGCGGGAACTCCTTTAAGGAATGCAATTTTATGGAATGATGTGCGGACAACTGCACAATGTAAAGAAATTATGGCAAAAGCAGGTAATGAGCTTCTGGCGATTACAAAAAATGTTGCGTTAGAGGGCTTCACATTGCCGAAGATATTGTGGGTACAAGAGCAGGAGCCAGATGTATGGCAAAGCGCTAAGAAATTTTTACTGCCAAAGGATTATTTGGCATATTGGTTGACAGGACAGTATCATATGGACTACTCCGATGCTGCGGGCACATTGCTTTTAGATGTTGAGAAAAAAGTATGGTCAAAAAAAATTTCAGCATTGTTTGATATTCCCTCAGAGCTTTATCCAGAGCTAATTGCCTCAGACGGTTGCCGAGGGGTCGTTAGAGAAAATTTAAAAAATGAATTTGGTTTTATCAATGATGTTAAAGTTTTCGGTGGCGGTGCGGACAATGCTTGTGCAGCACTAGGGGCAGGAATCGTTGATGAGTCCGTTGGTATGGTTTCTATTGGGACGTCAGGTGTCTTTTTATCTTATGAGGAAACGGCTCAAAAGGATTATCAAGGAAAGCTGCATATATTTAATCACGTTGCCCCAAACGCTTACTACTCAATGGGAGTAACGCTAGCAGCAGGGGACTCTTTGTCGTGGTTTAAGGATACCTTTGCACCAGATTCTTCATTTTCTGATTTGCTGATAGATGTTCGCACGGTAAATGTGGGCGCAGATGGCTTGCTGTTTACGCCATATATCGTTGGAGAACGCACACCGTATGTAGATGGGGAAATCCGTGGCAGTTTTATTGGCTGCGATACTCAGCATGAGCTAAAACATTTTGTCCGCGCGGTGCTTGAGGGGATTACATTTTCTCTCAAAGATTCACAGCGCATTACAGAAGTCATTGCTGGAAAGAAATTTGACAAAATTATTTCGGTAGGTGGCGGTGCAAAAAGTGCGGATTGGTTGCAGATACAAGCTGATATTTTTAATGCTAAGATTGTTATCTTAAAAGCGGAGCAAGGACCAGGATTAGGCGCTGCGATGCTAGCAGCAATGGGCTTAGGCTGGTTTGATTCGTATGAGCAATGTATTGCAGCATTTGTTGAATACAAAGACAGCTATTCGCCAATTCCGGAAAATGTAAAAAATTATCAAGAAATCTATGAAATTTATCGTAAGGTCTATCGGCAAACAAATGAAATCTGTCATGAATTATTAGCTCAGCAAAGTAAAAAACAAAAGGTGTTTGTTTAAAAGCTGAGAAAGACAACTTTTAGGCGCTGGTAAGCTAGCAGAGCTTATGCGTAATCAGACGGATGAAGGATAAAAGCGAAAAATTGATAAGAAAGAGTAGGCAGAAAAGTTGGAGATAAAACAACGAGCTTTTGGCAGTGGAACAACGCTTTATTCGATAAAAAATGACCGAGATGTAACACTTGAGGTTTGTAATCATGGCGCAAGAATTGTAAATTTATTTGTACCGGTTGGTGAAGAAATTCGCAACATTTCAATGGGATTTGATACGATTGAGGGTTATCTCGCAGGTGAAACCTATTGGGGCGCAACAATTGGTCGTGTGGCAGGTCGCATTAGCAACGGAAAATTTGTGATTGACGGCAAGGAATATCACACACCGATTGACGAGGTAACAGGACATGCATTACATGCAGGTAATTTTGATAAAAAGGTCTTTGATACGACTACTCAACTAAATGATACAGAGGGAAGCGTCCTTTTTACTACGTCTGTACCAGACGGAGAGGACGGTTTCCCCGGTAATCTGCACGTAGAGGTGGAGTATGCCTTGAATAATGACAATGAATGGTCAGTGACTTACCGTGCGCAGACGGATAAGCCAACCTTGTTCAATCCGACCAATCATGTTTATTTCAATTTACATGGCAAACCTAGCCAAACGATTGAGGAACACACATTACAAATTTCTGCTGATTACTACGCACCATTAAAGGCGGACAATACGCCGATTGGGACAAAGGAATCTGTTGCAGACACACCGTTTGACTTTCACACACCGAAGGTTCTAAAAGACGCCTTACATGCGCAGCATTTACAAATTGATGGCGTGAAGGGATTGGATCACCCATTCTTTTTGGAAAAATCAAATCCTTTGCTGCCGAGCGTATGTCTAATCAGTCCAAATGGAGATTTGAAGGTGGAAATGTCTACAACTGAGCCGTCCGTGGTCATCTTTACAGCAAATTTCAACGAGGACGGTCCAATCATGCGTGGTGAAAAGTTTATACATCACGGAGCAATCACCTTAGAAACACAAGTCGCTCCTGGTGCTGAGCAGTTTGACTCGTTTGGCTCAATCGAATTAAGGGCGGATCAGCCGTATTACTCGAAAACGATTTATAAGCTAATAGTGGGTGAAAAATAGACGAGAAAAGCTTAAGCTAAACTCTATTCGTAGTCACAATTTTACGGTGGATAGTAGAGTTTTGCCCGTTTTAATCGTTTGTCTAGCAACGAGTATCAAGCCGAAAAATGAAAACGGATATATTTATTGATAAAAGTGAGGGTGCTTTAGGAAAGGCATAATACAGCTTTGCGTAAAACACCCGACAACTTTGGAGGGGAATTAAAACATGAAAATTAAACCAACAGTGATTTATTTTTTTGGTGCATTAGGCGGGTTATTATTCGGGATTGACTCAGGGATTATTTCCGGAGCAATGACGCCGATTACACAATTCATGCATATTAGTGCAGCGGAAACAGGGCTGATGACATCTTCTGTTTTATGGGGGTCAGCATTTGCAGCCTTGCTTGTCGGAAAATTGTCCGATAGATTTGGAAGAAAACGGCTGTTGATTGCAGCTGCCACAGTGTTCTTTATTGGTGCATTGGCGTGTTTCTTTGTCACACATTTCTGGCCGTTATTTATTTGGCGAGTATTCTTAGGCTGCGGGATTGGGATTGCCTCAGCCTCTGTTCCAAGCTACTTGGCAGAATTGGCTCCAGCAGCCAAACGTGGTACGATTGCAACCTTGTTCCAGATGATGATTATTTCCGGTTTACTAGCTGCTTACACGATTGACTATTTCTTCTTACCGGTAACAAATCTAGGCGGGCATACCAATTTCCAATATATGCTAGGCTTTGCAGCTATTCCAGCGATTATCTTATTTATTGGTGGTTTGGTTGTACCGGAAAGTCCACGCTTTTTAGTCAGAAAAGGACAGATAAAGGAAGCTACAGCAATTTTGCTACATATGCGTAACAATAATCAAGCAGAAGTAGAGCAAGAAATGCAGGAAATCAAGGAGGTTGCACAATGTGGCTCAGAAGGGCTTGCGACCTTGTTGAGAACAGCACGCCCAGCGACTATTGCAGCCTGTGGTCTTGCGATTTTACAGCAATTTATCGGAATTAATGCAGCGCTATATTATGGACCAGTCATTGCTGGTTCAGTCTTACCTGCAAAAGATGTAGCCGGCTCTATTGGTGCACTGCAGCATTCGCAGTTCATTGCGATTATTTTTGGGATAGTTAATGTTTTGGCGACTGCCGTAGCGGTACTGATTATGGATAAATTTAAAAACAAATCATTGCTCTATGTAGGCGGGGCGATGATGGGCATATTTGCCTTTGTATTTGCCATTGTTTTAGGACTGGATCCTCATCAGGAAGTCGTTCCAGCGGGCTTACTGATTGTCTTCGTTTGTATGTATATTATTGGCTTTGCATTTTCATGGGGGCCGATTATCTGGAACACGATAGGGGAAATTTTCCCATTGAATGTCCGCGGTGTCGGTGCTTCTATTGCCACATTCTTTAACTGGGCAGCAAATGGTTTGGTAATGACCGTTTTTCCGGTGATGATTGCTCAAAAAGCAGACGGATCTGCACCACGTATCTGGTTTGGCTTTCTCGTCTTCGGTATTTTCTGCTTCGTAGCGATTGTCTTTACGAAGAAATTTGTTCCGGAAACAAAAGGTAAATCATTGGAGGAAATCGAGGCACAATTAGCAACGACACATTCAGAGCTTGCAGGAGAGTCCGCAAAATAACTTCACTACTTTCCTGTAAATAGATTTGAGAAATGTAAGAGTATCTAGAAATGGAAGTGATGCTTTAAAGAATAGAGCTTGAGATTAGATTAAATCTCAGGCTCGTTTTGTTGACTGTAATCTCAGTATGTTTGCTATATAATCATTTTAAGCTTAATAGAATAGAAAATTTTAAGTTTCAAGTGATTTTCTCCCAATTATTTTAAGTTTTCGCTTTCTTTTCTATGAGTTATGTGTTAGAATTAATTTAATGAAATGGGTTGCAAAATCGAAAATGTGAGTTGACAGGAGGGGTTGTCATGTTTAAACTACTTGAACGAACGAACGAACGAACGAACGAACGAACGAACGAACGAACGAACGAACGATAGCCTCCTTGCGCCTATTTTTTATGATGATGGATAGATAATTGAGCATTAGTTGCCAAAAAAACAGCTAATGGTCGGTATTTTAGCATAGCTTCAGAATGTTTTATTGTTATGCGAAAGGAGAAAATCATGAAAAAAGAAGTACTCAATAAACGTAAAATCGCAAGTATTGGCGTTTTAGGTGCAATTGCGACAATCGGTATCTTTGCCGGCACCTACGCCAAGTATGTTTCAGAGCTGCCACTAACAGGTGGCGCAGACCAAAGCGCAAGGGTCGCCGTCTGGAATGTCGGTCAAAAGACTTTTTCTATCAATCTTTTTGATAAGTATTACTACGGTGCCAGTGGTGATGGTGCGAACAGCAGTCTTGCTGATAGTGGGCATGGCGAACTGAGCGCAGACCACGACACAGTCTTTCAGAATGGCACCGTGGAGAGCAGTAACATCCACAACGTTGTCGCACCCGGTACGCACGGCTATAAGACAATTAGGATTACCGATGCTGCAATTGAAGGAAACGGCAAAACTGAAGTAACTTATACGCTAAGCGCCGTAGCAGGAGAAGGAGCAAGCGCAACTGTCACTCCCGAGGCCAGTGTCACCGCCTTTAAAAGTCAATTAAAGTTTGCTGTTGTGACCGATGCTAAAGTGGAGGAAACTGGTACGACAATAATTAACTGGGCGGAGCAAAAATATCCAAAGGTAAATGGTGAAAACACCACCGATACTTCAATCGATTGGAAAGATGTTGATACCGCACTAGGTGGCATTGTTACTAATCTTGGGAATATCAAAGGGATTAAAGACATCGTTGTCCTCTGGAAATGGGAGTTTGAAAATAGCACTACTGAGAGTAACGACGAAAAAGACACTGCACTTGCTGTAACATCACCAACTATTCCACAGATTAGCATTAGCTTCGGAAAAATCAAGGCGGAGCAAGTCGATTAAAGCTTTCAAAAAGCTTATTAGGCGTTTCTAGCGCAGTTAGTGATACGTATCGAGTAATTTTATTAATATTGTCCTCCCAAAAAAGCCAAGCTCAGCGCTTTATCTGAGCTTGGCTTTTTGATATTTGAGTGGGGAATGTTGTATGACGAAAGCGAAACAGCGGCGTTTGGCAACGGAAGAATTAGAAAACTGAGGATAATGCCTGAGGCTGACCCAAAAGTCTTTGCCGCTGTTTAATGTTCGTAATTCACGGGGGACAAGCAGTGCCGATTAGTCAGCACCTAAGGGAAAGCGAATAAGGCACGTTGCCACTAGCTTTTCCGTAAGAGGCTGACCCAAAAGTCTTGAAAATAGAAAAATCGCATGAAATTCATTTGTGAAAACATTGATTTCATGCGGTTTTTCTATTTTATAATCAGCGAATTTCAGACTTTTGGGTCAGAATCAACTTCGTTTGCCTGGAAAATAGATAAAATTCCGAACATTGGTGAATATTGACAACAATTTCCTAATTGCTACGTCGTTAAACGCTGCTGTCCCACCTCATATAATCAGCGTTTTTGCTTGCCGGCATTACGATTCTTTTTATTAGGTTGCGATACTTGGCTCACTGGTGAAGCGGTATGAGTAACGTCTTTTTTCACAGCTACGTCAGGCAGCTTAGGTGGATTTTTTTCAAATTCTTCGTCAATTTTTTTCCGCAAGCGTGGCTTAATCAAAAGACTAGTGATTAAGGTCTGAATCAGACCGAAGAAACCGCCGACTACCCAGTAAAGTGCTACGCCGGCAGGTGAGCTAAGCGACATGAAAGCAAAGAG
The DNA here is from genome assembly GCA_031270215.1 of Streptococcaceae bacterium. Taxonomy (GTDB): domain Bacteria; phylum Bacillota; class Bacilli; order Lactobacillales; family Streptococcaceae; genus MMGLQ5-1. The sequence goes on from JAISYB010000119.1 coordinate 8,829, forward strand.
TAGCGGGCTCACATAAGCCATTGTTTTCATCTGTTTCTTTTGATCTTCAGGAATACCAATCATTGAAGCATAGCTTTGGACAAAATAGATGATACCCGTTAAAACAACGAAAAGTAGACTACGATCTCCTAGGTTAATTCCTAAAAAGTTGGCGTCACTAATACCTGGTGTATAGCGTGCAGCATAGAATAGTGCGGAGAAGAAAGGCATTTGAATTAATAACGGTAAACAACCAAGGCTGCCTAGCATATTAATACCATTTTCCTTTTGCACACGCATCAGCTCAGCCTGTGCCGCCATTTTTTCTTCCTGAGAAGTAGCATTTTTCAATTTATCTTGAAACGGCTCAAGGAGCGGCTTCAAATAATTCATCTTCTCCTGCTGATAGCTTGCTTTATGCGCTTGATATAAACCAAGTGGTAAAATCAATAAACGAACGATAATAGTTACCATGATAATCGCTAAACCATAGCCCAGCTGCATATTTTGAGCAAAGAACTCAATGACCTTGCTCATCGGTTGTACCAACAAGTGCCACACCCAGCCCTCGCCGGTCGGTTTGCCAGACTTTGTTTGCACACAACCGCTTAGCGTTAAAAGCAGCGTAATAGCTAAGCCTGAAAATAATAGACGCTTTAATTGTTTCATATTTTTTATTCCATCCTTTGATCAGGTTAAAAGTAACCCTGCATTTTGTTTAAGATACTTTAGTATTATAACAAAAAAACAACCGTATGACTGAAATAATCGGACTTTTTTTCAATTCAGCCAGATTTGTAAAAAAGCTTTAGATAAAATCTCTAATTGATAAAAATAGAAACCGCATGAAACCAACGTTTTACTTAACGGATTTCATACGGTTTTTGGATTTTAAAGCTTTAAAAATTAATCTTCAAATTGGTACAAGGCTGTTGAGAGATAGCGTTCGCCATTATCTGCTGCAATTGCGAGTACTTTCTTCCCCTTACCTAGCTTTTTAGCAACGTCAATCGCGGCTTTAATTGCGGCACCGGAAGAAATACCGATTAGATAACCCTCTTTTGTTCCGAAGTCACGTGCGGTTGTTAAGGCATCCTCGCTTGAAACCTGAATGATTTCGTTGTAGATATCGGTGTCTAAAACATCAGGAATAAAGCCTGCGGAAATACCTTGAATTTTATGTGGACCAGGATTTCCACCAGATAGAATTGGTGATTCTGATGATTCAACCGCAAAGAGCTGAATTTCTGGATTGGCTTTTTTAAGCGTGTGACCTGCGCCTGTTAATGTGCCGCCAGTACCAACACCCGAAACAAAGGCGTCAAGTCCTGTTGGACCGAATGCTTCAATAATCTCAGGACCAGTTGTTACCTCGTGAATTAATGGATTAGCCGGATTTTTAAATTGTAAAGGTAAAAACCAATCATTTTCCTCAGCAAGCTCAGTAGCTGTAGCAATTGCTGTCTTCATACCACCGGCACCTGGTGTTAGAACAAGCTTTGCACCGTAGGCTTGCATTAATTTACGACGTTCAATTGAGAATGTATCAGGCATGACAATGACGACATTGTAGCCTTTGGCTGCACCGACAAACGATAAACCAATTCCTGTATTACCGGAAGTAGGCTCGATAATCGTGTCGCCCGGTTTGATTTTGCCTTCCTTTTCGGCAGCTTCAATCATGGATAATGCAATTCTATCCTTAACGGAGCTTGCAGGGTTGAATGCTTCAAGCTTAACGTAAACCTCTGCTGCGTCATCTGGAACAAGACGGTTTAATTTTAAGATAGGTGTGTTACCAACAAGTTCTAAAACATTTTCGTAAATTGCTGTCATTAATCAATTCCTCCTAAAATTTTGTGCATTATATTTTGATTCCTTACACTTTTTAGTATACTATCTAACAGGGTATGTTAAAAGAAGCATGTTTCTATCGAATGATAGAAGAAATCTATAGAGGCAGTTGAGGTTTAAATGAAAGTAGTAAATATCAGCCCTAGAGGCTATTGTTATGGGGTAATTGATGCGATGGTGATTGCGAGAAATGCTGCATTATCGACTGATTTGCCACGACCCATTTATATTTTAGGCATGATTGTGCACAATAAACACGTGACGGATAGCTTTGATGCAATAGGTATTCAGACATTGGACGGGTCAAATCGCCTAGAGATTCTTGAAAAAATTACCGAAGGGACGGTCATTTTTACAGCGCATGGCGTTAGTCCAAGAGTTGTGAAGCGTGCAAAGGAAAAAGGTTTGACAGTCATTGATGCCAGCTGCCCAGATGTTTTAATTACTCACGAGCTAATCGAGATGAAGCTAGCTTCCGGTTATCAAATCATTTATATCGGGAAAAAAGGTCACCCCGAGCCGGAAGGGGTCATCGGCATTGATCCGGAAAATATTCATTTGATTTCAAACTTTCAGGATATAGATGAATTATCGATTGAGGGCAAAACATTTTTAACCAATCAAACGACAATGAGCCAATGGGATGTTTCTGAAATGATGGAAAAAATTCAAGGAAAATATCCAAATGTGGAAATTCACCAAGATATTTGCCAAGCGACACAGGAAAGGCAGGAAGCGGTGGCTAATCAAGCTAAGGCGTGTGATTTAGTGATTGTTGTTGGAGATCCTAAAAGTAATAATACCAACCGTTTGGCGCAGGTTGCGACCGAGCAAGCGGCAACTAGTGCTAAGCGAGTTGCTGATGTCAGCGAGCTAGAACCTGAGTGGTTTAAAGATGTTGAAGTCGTGGGGATTACCGCAGGCGCTTCAACGCCAACACCGATTGTCCGAGAAGTCATCAAAGCGCTACATCTCTTAGCAAATGGTGAAAAAGTCAAGTCAACTGTCACTGCTGAGATGATTCTACCCAAAGGGAAGCCTAAGAGCTTGGAAGAGAAAAGATTAAAGCGAATGAATGATTTAAGAGAAAAGCAGTTGAGGGAGAATTGAACCTCTAAATTATTATCAAATAAAAAACATTATTTTTCATAACTAAAAATAACTCATTAAATACACACTCATTATTTTATAAAATCAATTCAAATGTATAGTGTAATAATGTGGATTTATTAATTTTATCAAAAGGGATAAAGCAGCTATGAAAAAGGCAACTATTTTATGAATTAATGCAGTGTTTATTTGTCAAAAATCGTGATAAATTTAGTGGTCAAGGAGCTAAATAAACGTGATTTGGGTATAAAAATTGCCCAAATCGCATTTTTTTAACTCATTTTTTTATTTTTTAATTGTAATTTTATAAAAATTTGATATAATCTGTTTTGTGAGAAGGATGGAGGTTTTTGTTAATGGAAGTTGTACAAACAAATTTTGCCCCTCAAGCCATTGGTCCATACGTCCAGGGGAAGATTGTAAATGGCTTACTGTTTGCTTCAGGTCAGATTCCCTTGTCAGCGGAAACTGGTGAGATTGTCGGAAAAACAATCGAAGAGCAAACGACACAGGTTTTGAAAAACGTTGAGGCAATTTTGATAGCCGCAGGCACAAATTTTGACAATGTTGTCAAAACGACCTGTTTTTTATCAAATATGGATAATTTTGTGGCGTTTAATGAAGTCTATCGAAAATCTTTTCGAGGAGATTTTCCGGCAAGAAGTGCTGTTGAAGTTGCGAAGTTACCTAGAGATGTCTTGATTGAGATTGAAGTGATCGCAGCAGTTTAAAAATGTCTGGGTTTGATGAAGATGGGATTCATCGTTTAACGACGTAGAAAATTAGGAAATTGTTGTCGATATTCGCCAATGTTCGGAAATTTATCTATTTTCCAGGCAACGTGCCTTAGCCGCTTTCCCTTAGTTGCTGACTAGTCGGCACTGTTTGTCTTCCGTGAATTACGAACATTAAAAAAGGTGCGACTTATGTTCCGGTTTCTACAAACAAGCCTTTGTTACGTTTTTGCTTTAAATTCGAAAAAACAATTAAAAAAATATGAAAAAACAGCTTGCTTTTTTCATAATAAAGTTTTATAATTAATGTAGTTTATCATGAAAGGGTTGGTAATAATGAAAAAACGTTTACTGCTAGTAACAAATGATCTTGCACGCACAGCTAAAATTCAACAATTGTTGAAGCTTGAAGGCTATGAGGTTATGACCTCTGAGAGCTGTTTAAATGACATCGAGGACGGCGGCGCAGCTTTTTACGAAGCTTTTGATTTAATTGTTTTGCATCAGGATTTACTTAATAATTTATCAGAGAGTTGTTTAATGAAAATCAAAGAATTGAGAACCTCATTTTTGATTTTATCTACAATTAGCAATTCTGAAAATCTGCATTGTATCTCGTATCCGGTAACTAATGACAAAATTATTTCTGAAATTTCTAGTCATTTAAAACGCAGTCAGGATCATATTTTCTTTGCAAATCAGTCGCGTTACAATGAGCAATACGCAAAGCATTTTGTGAAAGTAGTTAATCACAAATTAATCATCAATGGAATTCCTGTTGTCTTGTCTAGAAAAGAATTTCAGCTATTTGAGTTATTGACAAATGAAGATTATAATCTGGTTGACAATATCACTATCTTCAAAGAGATTTGGGGTGGAGAATACGATTTAAGCAAGCAGCCATTCTTAAGTAATCTTGTAATGAAAATCAGAAACAAGATTTTACTTGAAGTTGGCTTGACCGAATCAATTATTTTAAATAAAAAGGTGTTGGCTACCGAATTAATGATCTTTATTCAATTGAAAATAAAGCTTAATCTCGGGTACTTGCAACAAACCTCTTAAGCGTTACGTTGCCCAAAAAAGAAAGACAGCAGTGTTTAGCGAGGTAGAAAATTAGGAAATTGCTGATATTTGCAAAGCAAAAATATCGCTTTTCTAGACGTTATCGTTTGATTGACAAACAAAAAGCCGAAGAGTGAGGTTAGGTCTTGCTTCACTCTTCGGTTTTTTGTTGCCTTGTTAATCTCAGTATTGTTTACCGTATAAGCATTTTAAGATTATTAGTATAGAAGATTTTAAATTCTAGCTGATTTCCACCAAATTAGCTAGGTTTTATCTTTCTTTTCTCTGAGTTATGTGTTAGAATTAATTTAATGAAATGGTTTACAAAGTTGAAAATTTAAGTTGACAGGAGGGGTTGTCATGTTTAAACTACTTGAACGAACGAACGAACGAACGAACGAACGAACGAACGAACGAACGAACGAACGAACGAACGAACGAACGTTAACCTCCT
>JAISYB010000183.1 GCA_031270215.1 Streptococcaceae bacterium
CTTTCTGTGTGGTAGCCACCGTTAGGATTAGGGATTTGTAAATTCGTTTTTACATCAACTTCATGCACCGTTGGGTCAGGTTGGAGATAGACAATCCCGTTGTTGGGGAGATTGGTGCCGCCTTGGGTGAAACTAACTTCCCCTTCGCTGTTTTTATAAGTAATATCTTGAGAATAATCTATTACTTTATACTCTTTGTTTTTAGCAAATGGAGGAAAATTTTTAGGTCTTGTGTTGTAGGCGCTCTCAGATAAGTTTGCGTAAACATTGTTGAAATTTTTTAAATTATTCATAATCATACCACCCTCCATTTTGTAAAACACTCAAATCAATCATATTAAAAATACTTAGATTAGGATATAACGCATTTTTATTAAATGGATATTCTACTACTATGCTAGAATTCTTTATTTTATTGAATTTTCCGCTTATATTCAAACTCATATACTTTTCTCCCGTCGGAATTCCACCAGCGTTAGGCTGAACTTCTTCAACCCTCACACTTTCCCAATCCCACTGCACACTTTCAATTTTTGAATTTTGTTTCTTGACATATTCCGTCATCTCCTGAACATGCTTTTTCAAATAAGCAATCTGCTCTTCCTTCGTCACTTTCGTATAATCATGGGTTAAAAAATGGTCAAATGGTGTACCTAATCTCATTGCAATTCCTCCTGTAATTAAAATTGTAAGTATTAAAATACCCAGTAATATTTTCGTTCGTTTCTTCATATTTTCCTTTTCCTCGTTTTTTTCAACAATGATTTAAATCTTCAGAACATATATTTATTATATATAAAAACATTTTCTATAATTATAACATTTATTATTCGGAATATTGCGAAAACAATCGATTATAAATAATGAAAGCCACAAAGGATTGCTCTTAGTCCCTAACACATCAACATCATTTTTTGTATAAATTTTCAGTCATTTACGGCAAAAATAAGCTATAATCACGAAAAAGAGCAATCCGAGAAAATCTCAAAATCGCTCTGAACCTTTCCAAAACACTACCTATCGGAATACCTTTTATTCATGTTTTTACGGGTTAAGAAAAGCAATATTATACCTAACATAAGTATTTCGGTGAGTAGTCCACAAAAACATTAAAATATTTCACTGTCCTATTTCCTTGCCGCTGTTTAATCTTCGTGATTAACGAACTTCATACCTCTCACACTCGGAACTTCGGATTAATGCCTAAAGCGCTCAATGATGTCTTAGATAGTCAAAAAATTCATAGGGGAGGTTATTATAATTATCCTTGAGTGAGTAATTTTCAAGCGTATTGACATTTTGGCGTAATTCCTTAGCTGCATGCTTAGTAATCAGACCTTTAGCTTCATACTCAAAGATAAGCTTACGTTCAAGATAGTAGCCACGCATCATTTCCTCGATATTAACTGGGCGATAGCGCTGAATCACACGGTCAATAAATGAGCGCTCGTGAAGTAACTCCGCTTGTCTAATCCGCTCAGATTGCAAATAATCAATCAGCTGCGCATCATACACTCCCTCCAAATCTTCAAGGGCATCTAGGATATATTCAGTATTTCTCAGATAAACAAAACGCAAGGCTTCACGTTGGATATCAGTTAAATAAATCCTTTTGTTTTCAACATGCTCGTGAAACCTAAAGCTTAAGCGTTGGTGGATAAAGGCATGTAGTGCCCGCTTGATGATAACCATCGTAAAGGCGAAGGTTGAGACGAATTTATGAACAATGTAGCGCTCCATTTCCTTGATATAGCGCTGGTAAATTTTATAGGGCACATCATCAATCTGCTTTTGCTTATAAGCCTCCTCTAAGCCTTCAACCTCAATTCTTAAGATTAAAACACGTAGCTCGTTAAAATCCCTTTTCATCATTGGACCTTCCTGATCAATGATTAAATCCTGTATCCGACCACGATAATTATCAATCGTTGCATACATTGCCTTAGGCTCTTTTTTTCGCTTAGCTTCTTGTGTTAGCTGCCAAACCACCTCGTCCAACAAAGCAATCTCCATCATATGAGCTTTCTTGGTTTCAATCGTTTCGGCAAGCAATGGTAATACTAAAATGCCGACCAAAAAGCTCATCAAGGTCACTCCTGAAACGACAAACAACATCAAGGAACGCTGCCAAAAAGCAAGCTGAGCTGTAGGAAAGATTTCTGGTGTTAGTAAAATAGTTGCAATGCTAACTGTCCCCTTAACGCCGCTAAAGGTCAAGATTAAAAGATCATTGAGGTAGCGCGTAAACGGCTGACGTCTGGCAATGCTGACAAATTTATAGTAAATTGCCAGTAAAATAAAACGTACCAAAAACAAAACAATCGTTCCAATCAAAATCGTTGAAATTAAAAACCAATTGGAATAATTTGGACTTTGAAGCGTTGGAATTACGATTCTTGATAGCTCTAAGCCAAAGAGGATAAAAACGACTGCATTGAGAATAAAGACAATCAGCCGCCAAAAAGAGCTGGTAACGACATCTATCTTGGCATCAAAAAGAGTAATCTTCTTAAAGCGTGAGCTCTGCGAAATCCCTGCGACAACAGCAGCGATAATCCCTGATACATGAAACTCCTCAGCGATAAAAAACGAGACAAATGGTAGCAAAATCTCAAGCAATAAATAACCCGTTGAGTCATGTGCGTCCATATCTTCTAAGAGTGTCGTCAGATTTTTAAAAATCCAAGCAGTCAAAAGACCAATGAGAAAACCTCCGACAACTGTCAAAAACAGTTGCCCCGTTGCCTGAATACCTGAAAATTTCCCCGTCATCAATGTCGCTATCGCAAATTGAAAAGCAATAATGCCGGAGGCATCATTAACCAGACCCTCGCCTTTTAGAATATTTTTAACCCGCTTTGGAAAGTTAAATCTTGAGCCAACCGACTCAACTGCCACTGCATCTGTCGGTCCAAGTGCTGCCCCCATTGCAAAGCATGCGGCAAATGGAATCGCAGGTATTAGCTGATGAATGACGCCACCCATGATGAAAACCGAGATAAAGATAACTGGGATAACGAGGTAAAAGACGAT
>JAISYB010000037.1 GCA_031270215.1 Streptococcaceae bacterium
ACACGCGCTTTACCATTACTCAAACAGGCAATTCCTGCAACTGATGAGGACTTTGCAACTGAGTTTTTAGGCTATACGCTATCAATCAAAACGGTTGATACGCTTAATCAAGCAGTTGAGCATATCAATCACTACAGCACACATCACTCTGAGGCAATCATCACCGAAAGCTACTCACACGCAGAGCAATTTTTAAACGAGATTGATTCCGCAGCGGTTTATGTCAATGCTTCAACTCGATTTACTGATGGATTCAAATTCGGTTTAGGAGCAGAAATCGGTATCTCCACTCAAAAACTCCACGCTAGAGGACCAATGGGACTCAAAGCTTTGACGACTAAGAAATTTATCATTCGAGGCAATGGACAAATCAGAGTTTAAATCCACCAGACTACAAGCAAAAAAAGTAGACAGCAGCGCTTAACGACGTAGCAATTAGGAAATTGATGACAAATACTCGCCAAGGTTCAAAAAAATTATCGCTTTCCAGGCAAGTGAAGTTGAGTCTAAGCCAAAAGTCTAAAATTCGCTGATTATGAAATAGAAAAATCGCATGAAATCAACATTTCCACAAATGAATTTCATACGATTTTTCTATTTTCAAGACTTTTGGGTCAGTCTCTATTTTTTAGCCTTAAATACCATTGAGTTAAAAATTATCCAAGCAAAATTTTATCGTCAACCAGCTCATTGCCGCTGTTCTTTTGGAAAAGCTCAAGTAGGTCTGAAACAGTTAAGCTGGCTTTTTCTTCACCGCTGACATCAACTGCAATTTGACCTTGATGTAGCATAATCAAACGATTGCCATAGCGCATTGCATCCTCCATATTATGCGTCACCATAAATGCTGTCAGGTGATTTTCGGCAATTAACTTCTCAGTTAACTTCATGACAACTGCAGAGGTTTTCGGATCAAGCGCTGCGGTATGCTCATCAAGCAATATCAACTGCGGCTTAACCAAGGTCGCCATGAGCAAGGTAATCGCCTGTCTTTGTCCTCCAGATAATAAACCAATTTCTGCTTGCAATCGGGTTTCTAAACCTAAGCCAAGTGTCGCTAGCTGCTCCCTGAAAAAATTATGGTCTTTTGCTTTGACACCTGAGGTCAAACCACGTTTTTCACCACGTTTTAGAGCAAGCGCAAGGTTTTCCTCAACACTTAATCTGACTGCTGTTCCCATTTTCGGATCTTGAAAAACACGACTGATGTCTTTTGCCCGCTGTTCTACCTTTTGCTGCGTGATATTTTGACCATTAAGGAAAATTTCCCCTTCTTTTATCGGAAGCGTTCCTGCAATACTATTGAGTAAAGTAGATTTCCCTGCACCATTACCACCAATAACCGTTACAAAATCTCCTTCATTTAACTCAAAGTCAATTCCTCTTAATACATGATTCTCATTGATTGTGCCACGTTCAAAGTATTGATGTAAATTGTTGATTTTTAGGATTGTTTTCATTACCCTCTCCTCCTCTTAAGATATATTTTGTATAATCAATCGACCCTTAGTTCCTCAGATACAATAGTCCGTGAAAAAGTCACATGAAATTGAACCGAGTTCGCCTGTAATTTTCTATGTTGAACGCTACAGCGCTTTGGCAATCCTAATAGGATTTAACCCCTCGAAAAATGCGTTGAAATCTGAAACATCAACATAAATGAAACATCGCCTAGCTTGTTCGTCTGATAGATGCGCTACTACGAAGCGTGTTAGAAATTATCTTTTAAGAAACACAGGTAGTCAGTTTGCTAGTCTTATTAAGTCCGCTAGCTTACGCTACCTAGATTTTTTTACAGTCCGTTTTACGCTTTACTATTGAGCTTTTCTTTAATAAGTGGCGTTGTCAGGCAAATAATCAAGATTAATGCGGAGAAGAGTTTAACGTCCTGCGCTTGAATCGGAAATTCCAGAATAATCGAAAGTAAGAAACGGTAGATAATTGAACCAAGCGCCACAGTGAATAGACGAAAGGCGAGTGGCTTGTTTGGAAATAAAACCTCCGCAATAATGACTGAAGCAAGACCGACAACGATTGTTCCAACACCAGAGTTTAAATCTGAAAATCCGACATTTTGCGCAACCAAAGCACCCGAAAGGGCAATACAGCCATTTGAAAGCATATAACCGACAATCTTCATTCGATCGGTATTCACACCATTTGCCGCACTCATCTCTAAGTTATCTCCAACGGCTCGCATGGCTAAGCCAATTTCTGTTTTGAAGAAAACAATCAGCAAAAACGTCACGATTACGGTAAATAATATACCGCCAATAATCACCGCATAGACCTTCTCAATTCCTAATTTTAATAGAAATGAAAAAAACAATTTTTGACCGAGTAAATTAACCTGCGGCGAATTACTCATAACTCTTGAAGTAATCGAATAAAGACCCGTCATCGTAATGATTCCCGCAAGTAATGCCGGAATTTTTAGCTTGGTATGCAGTAATCCCGAAACAAGTCCTGCCAAGCTACCACCAACAAAGGCAAATAAAACACTCAAAAATGGCGAAAATCCACTGACGATTGCAACCGCGGAAATTGCCCCACCAAACGGAAAGGTTCCCTCAGTCGTCAAATCGGCAATGTCCAATATCCGAAATGTGATAAAGACGCCAATTGAAAGCAGTGCCCACAACAATCCTTGTGAAACAGATGATATAAATATATCGGGTAAAGAAAGAATAATTTGTCCAATGTCCATAAATTCAGCTCCATCTATTATTTTAAAAAAACAATCTATTGTTTATTATATCATTCATCCTATCATTTTCTAGTTAAAAAATGCTTCTGGCACTCTTACTTTAAGCAGATTGAGCTCTCACATTAAAATATATCTAAATTAAAAGTCAATTGACCGTTGCCATGTCTGGCG
>JAISYB010000070.1 GCA_031270215.1 Streptococcaceae bacterium
CCATATTAATTTTCAAAGAGGTGGACAGTAAAGCTGTGCGACGTAGGATTTTATCTATTTCGGGCGCATCTACTGTCCATTCGTGATTAAAGTCAAAAATGGTTGAGAAGTTCCAAGATAGAGCCATTTGTAAAACTGTGGTAAAATATGATTATTAGACACTTTAATTTTAAAATCGTGAATATTCAATCAAACTAAATTGAGCAATCAATGACATTTTTTTGCTTAATGCTTTTCATTTAGGAGGAACATTTCAATGAACGAGGATACAAATTTGAAAAATGGGATACGGTGCTCATTTTGCGGGAAAACTCAAGAAACAGTAAAGAAAATCATTGCCGGACCAAATGTCTATATTTGTGATGAGTGTGTTGAGCTTTGCCAAGAGATTATTGACGAGGAGCTAGGGAACAAGGTCTTTGAAGAATTAGGAGAAGTGCCTAAGCCGCTAGAGCTTTTAAATATTTTAAACGAATATGTCATCGGGCAGGATAGGGCAAAACGAACACTTTCGGTAGCCGTTTATAATCACTATAAGCGGATTAAGCATGTTCATGAAAATACAGATGTTGACCTTCAAAAATCAAACATTTGCTTGATTGGTCCGACTGGTTCTGGGAAGACATTTTTAGCACAGACGTTAGCTAAAAGTTTGAATGTGCCCTTTGCGATTGCCGATGCAACAGCTTTAACCGAGGCGGGATATGTTGGAGAAGATGTTGAGAATATTCTCTTAAAGCTGATTCAAGCGGCAGATTATGATGTTGATCGTGCGGAGCGTGGCATTATTTATGTTGATGAAATTGATAAAATTGCCAAGAAATCTGAGAATGTTTCAATTACTAGAGATGTATCAGGCGAGGGTGTGCAGCAGGCGCTGTTAAAAATTATCGAGGGAACGGTGGCAAGTGTTCCGCCACAAGGTGGTAGAAAGCATCCGCAACAGGAATTAATTCAAATTGACACTAAAAATATCTTGTTTATCGTCGGTGGCGCATTTGATGGCATTGAGCAAATCGTAAAGAACCGATTGGGCGAGAAAGTAATAGGTTTTGGTGCGAATAATCAAGCAAAAGCAATAGATTCAGATACGATTATGCAGTCAATTATCCCGGAAGATTTATTGAAATTTGGATTAATCCCAGAATTTATCGGTCGCTTACCAGTTATGGCAGCATTGGAGAAATTAACCGTTGCTGATTTGGTACGGATCTTAACCGAGCCTAAGAATGCTTTAGTTAAGCAATATCAGACGCTTTTGGCGTATGATGATGTTCGTTTGACTTTTGAAGCGGCAGCATTGGAAGAAATCGCCCAAAAGGCGATTGAACGGAAAACAGGTGCACGTGGATTGCGCTCAATCATTGAAGAAACAATGCTTGACGTGATGTTTGATGTACCAAATCATCCTGAGATTGAAGAAGTGACGATTAGCAAGTCATCTATTGACGGCAAAACGCCACCACTTCTCACTTATCGGGAAACGGCATAGTTTAAGAGGACGAAAAATGAATATCCATAATGCAGAAATAGTCATCAGCGCAGTCAGAAGTGAGCAGTATCCTGAAACTAATTTGCCTGAAATTGCTTTAGCCGGACGGAGTAATGTTGGCAAATCGTCATTTATCAACACCTTACTCCAACGCAAAAAATTAGCACGTACCTCTGGGAAACCAGGAAAAACGCAGCAGCTAAATTTTTATAACATAGATGATAGATTTCATTTTGTCGATGTGCCAGGATATGGCTATGCGAAGGTTTCTAAGACCGAACGTGCTAAATGGGGGAAGATGATTGAAACTTATCTGAGAAGCCGCACAAACTTACGTGCTGTTGTCAGCTTGGTCGATATGCGCCATGAACCAACAAGGGACGACATTCAGATGTATGATTTTTTAAAATACTATGATATTCCAGTCATTTTGGTAGCAACAAAGGCGGATAAAATTCCAAAATCCAAGTGGAATAAGCACGAAAGCTTAATCAAAAAGGCCTTAAACTTTGATTCAAACGATGATTTTATCATGTTTTCATCACAGACAAAAGACGGTTATGACAAGGCATGGGCAGTGATTTTAGAAGCACTTAAAGTTGAGGGCTAAATTTAGACCTCTTATGCGAAGGCTCTGTATTTTTAAATAAAAAGCATTGTAGTTTTTTATTTAAAAGGCAGAGTTTTTTGATAATTGCAGGCTGTGATTATGCTATAATTAACAGTATAGTTTTTGATTAAGGAGTAGCTAATGAGTATTGAGGCATTAAAAGATAGACAGCAGCATATTAGGAATTTCTCGATTATCGCCCATATTGACCATGGCAAATCAACCTTAGCTGATCGGATTTTGGAAAAAACAGACACTGTATCTGCTCGTGAAATGCAGGATCAATTGCTTGATTCAATGGATTTGGAGCGTGAGCGTGGCATTACGATTAAGCTAAATGCGATTGAGTTGAATTATCAAGCCAAAAATGGAGAGAATTACATTTTTCACTTGATTGATACACCGGGACATGTCGATTTTACTTATGAGGTTTCAAGAAGTTTGGCAGCCTGCGAAGGTGCTATTTTAGTAGTTGATGCTGCTCAAGGGATTGAAGCGCAGACTTTGGCAAATGTCTATTTGGCGCTTGATAATGATTTGGAGATTTTGCCTGTCATCAATAAGATTGACTTACCGGCAGCAGATCCTGAAAGAGTGCGTACAGAGATTGAGGACGTTATTGGAATTGATGCAAGTGAGGCGGTATTAACAAGTGCTAAGGCGGGGATTGGGATTGAGGAAATTTTAGAGCAAATCGTTGAATTAGTACCCGCACCAAGCGGTCAGCTTGAAGCACCTCTAAAAGCATTAATCTTTGATTCGGTCTATGATGCCTATCGGGGTGTTGTTTTAAACATTCGAATTGTAGACGGCATTGTTAAGCCCGGTGATAAGATAATGTTAATGAGTAATGGCAAAACCTTTGATGTCACTGAGGTTGGTATCTTTTCTCCCAAGCCTGTCAATCGTGATTTTTTAATGGTTGGTGATGTAGGTTATCTCAGTGCGTCGATTAAAACCGTACAGGATACACGAGTTGGTGATACAATCACATTAGCAGAAAATCCGGCAGAGGTAGCGTTACAGGGTTATCGCAAGCTAAATCCAATGGTCTACTGCGGACTTTATCCGATTGATACAGCGAAATACAATGATTTACGTGAGGCGCTTGAGAAATTACAGCTCAATGATGCTGCCTTGCAATTTGAACCAGAAACCTCGCAAGCCCTAGGGTTTGGTTTCCGCTGCGGCTTTTTGGGTCTGCTTCATATGGACGTTGTTCAAGAACGCTTGGAAAGAGAATTTAATTTAGATTTGATTATGACTGCGCCTTCGGTAATTTACCACGTTAATTTATCTGACGGTAATCAAATTATTGTTTCTAATCCCTCAGAATTTCCTGAACCGGTGCGAATAGAAGCAGTTGATGAGCCTTATGTTAAAGCAACGATTATGGTGCCAAACGATTATGTCGGTGCGGTAATGGAGCTTTCTCAGCGCAAGCGTGGCGAGTTCATCACGATGGATTATCTAGATGATTACCGAGTTAACGTTGTTTATGATATTCCCCTATCAGAAATTGTCTTTGATTTCTTTGATAAATTGAAATCATCAACCAAGGGTTATGCCAGCTTTGACTATGAAATCTCCGGATATCGACCGAGTCAGTTGGTTAAAATGGACATTTTACTTAATGGTGAAAAGGTAGATGCACTCTCATTTATTGTCCATAAGGATTTTTCATACGAGCGTGGGAAGATAATTGTTGAGAAGTTAAAGAAGCTGATTCCAAGACAGCAGTTTGAAGTTCCCATTCAAGCGGCAATCGGTCAGAAGATTGTTGCCAGAAGTGACATCAAGGCACTTAGGAAAAATGTTTTGGCGAAATGTTACGGTGGTGATATTTCACGAAAACGCAAGCTGCTTGAAAAGCAAAAAGCTGGTAAAAAGCGCATGAAAATGGTCGGCTCTGTTGAAGTGCCACAAGAAGCATTCTTAAGCGTTTTGAGTATGGAAGAAGAATAAGGGAAGTTTAAAGTTAATGGAAACAAGCTTTCTGCTAAGCCTAATTTTTCGAGTCTATAAAAGCGATAAGGAATTGAAATACTAATTCCTTATCGCTTTTTTGGTGTTAGATGAATGTATTAAGTGGCGTAAAGCTGATATTCTCTCGGATTTTTTTAGTAAGTGGCATAAATTTTTGCCGCTGTTTAATGTCCGTAATTTACGGGGGACAAACAGTGCCGACTGAGATAGTGAATATTCCCTGTCATTTCTTCGGCAATGAGTTCATCTGAACGGGGACGTGGGACGACTAGTCAGAACCCACCAAGGCATGTTGCACCAACTTTTCTGTAACCATAGGCATACGATAAATTTTTGAACATTGGCGAAATCAAATGCCATTAATTTCCTAATTTCTACGTCGTTAAACGTCACTGTCTGCTTTCATTTAGGATAAATTAATCCATATGTTCAAAATGTTTAACATTCTTTTGCACGTACAGTAAAAGCTTTTGCAGGACATCACTTTGTTCTTTTATTTTTGTTCCAATTGTGGTTTCTCTGATTAAAACTCTTTTCTTAGGCGTATCGATTACTTTTTTTAATGAAATTCTATCCTCTTTATCTAGAAATAATGCATCTATTGATGAAAAAGGTTGATGTGTCACTAATTGAAAGCCATAGGAGTTATTCAGCAAGGAATATCCGGCAATTCCTGTTTCTGCTTGATATGCCTTTGAGAGTCCGCCATCAATTACGAACAAACGATTATTTGCTTTTAACGGCGATTCACCTTTTTTTACTTTTACCGGTGTATGCCCATTGATGATATGCGAATTTTCATCAGATAAAC
This sequence comes from Streptococcaceae bacterium, assembly GCA_031270215.1. Lineage (GTDB taxonomy): Bacteria > Bacillota > Bacilli > Lactobacillales > Streptococcaceae > MMGLQ5-1. The sequence continues at coordinate 4,900 of JAISYB010000070.1, forward strand.
CAAATTCCTCCAATATTTTTAGACAGATTCCTTCATTATCTCTGAGCCTGTAATAAGGATTATCGTTTTCTTGATGTGTTTGATTATTCTCTATAAAATATCTTTCAAATGTTGTCATACGACTTCTACCAAATAATGGGGACTTTTTGCCAATCCAGCTATACCAGATTAAATCCGTATGGAAGTCGTCGGTGATTTCTTGATTCTTACAGCTCATTCGAATATGAAATTCAAATTGTTCCAAGAGAGCTTTTCCGGAATATGTGCCATCCAATAATGTCATTTCCATAAAATTTCCTAACTCAGTTAAAGGAATACAACCATGGAAAAGTAATTGTTTATTGTAGACAGAATACATTGAACCATTATCCAGTAAAAAATTAATATGCTTTTTAATTTTGTCAGATTGTTGAAAAGAAATCAGCAAACTTTTTACGACATACTCTTCTTCGCTGGTTAACGTATAAGGGTCTAAAGGATTAATCGTTTGAAAGCAGGCGCCTTTTATTTTATAACCATTCTGTCCTAATTCTATCGTGTTATTTTTCCAATCAATCTTATCAAGTAATAGTCGGTCTTGCATTGCAAAATTAGGTCTTCTTTGGATTATCTGACCTTCTAGCTTGAATTGGATAATTGTCAATGCTTGATGAACCTTTTCTAAAATATTGATATCTTCAGTTGAAAAGTCATCCCTTTTTTTTCGGATATTTGGTGTAAAATGAGGGTTATTTTTGTAAATACGATTAGCAAATAAGAATAACGGGCGTAAATTTAATGCATAAGAACGTTCTAGCTCGTATAAATAATTGTAACGTGTCGCAATCCGTAACAAAGTAATTAAGCAAGCTTTGGAGCCGGCAAAAGCACCAATCCACAGCATATCGTGGTTTCCCCACTGAATATCAACCGAATGGAAATTAACAATATTTTCCATAACTTTATCTGCATCACTGCCACGATCGAAAATATCGCCCACGATATGAAGGTGGTCAATCGCTAATTGTCGTATAGATTTAGTAACAGCAATAATAAAATTTTGTGCTTGATTCAGACTAATTAGTTTCCGAATGATTTCTTCATAGTAAGATTCTTTTTCAATGAATGAAATATCAGTGTAAAGTAACTCTTCAACAACATACAAGTATTTTTGGGGCAAGGCTTTTCTGACTTTTGACCTCGTGTATTTTGAAGAAGAGTAGGATAACATTTCGATCAACTGAACGATTATTTTTTGATACCATTCATCTGTTTTATCAGCAGAAGAGTCGGACTGTTCCAAAAATTCTTTTGGATAGGCAATTAATAACGATAAATGATTGATTTCTTCCTTGCTCAATTGATTCTTAAATTTTTTGCTGACCTTTTCTTTGATATTTCCAGCACCTGTTCTTAATATATGCTCAAAGGCATCATATTCTCCGTGAATATCACTTAAATAAAACTCGGTTCCTTTAGGTAAGTTTAGTATCGCTTCTAAATTGATTAATTCGGTGATAATTTCCTCACTATTATTATGAAATTCCCTACTTAATGTTTCAAAGTAATTATTTTTATTCATATTAACCTCTAATCAAATAAATCTGAGATGTAAAAAAGGGAAGCATTACAAAAATGATCATTGTGGATAATTGTTTCTTCAAACGCATTTTTATATAATACGACCTTTTAATTAAGGAGTACGGAAAACCCTAATCTTTTCACGGACGAGCTCACCAATTGCTTTTCGACTGTTTTCGAGTAGGATTCTAGGTTCATAAACCGTTGGATTATTAGTTAGCTCAGGCAGTAATGCGTCACGCCATGCGACATTAAGTTCCGTATTTACGTTTACCTTTGCATGTCCCAATTGAATTGATTTTTTGATTTGATTATCTGGAATACCGCTAGCGCCATGTAAGACAAGTGGAACCTCTAACGCACTTGAAATTTTCGCCATTTCAGTGAACTCAAGCTGAGGCTCTCCAACATATTTACCATGAACAGAACCCAATGCGGCTGCTAACGCATCAACCTTTGCCATTTCTACTAACTCAATACACTCATTTAAGTTTGCATGTTTTATTCCACCAATGATACCGTCCTCGTTTCCACCGACGCTTCCAATTTCCGCCTCTATTGAAGCTCCTTTTGAATGAGCATATTTGGAAACAATTTTTGTTAATTCGATATTTTCTTCTAGTGATTTATGGCTGCCATCAAACATTACTGACGAATATCCTGCATCTATTGCTTCAATACAGCGCTCCACTGTTTGACCGTGATCTAAATGCAAAACGACTGGTACAGTGATGTTATGATATTTGATTAGTTCTGTTAACATTAGTCTAATCAACTTAAATCCACCTAAATAGTCCGCCATACGATCTGAAGAAGCAATGATGACAGGTGAATTTTCTTCTTGAGCTACCTGCAATATACTTTCCATCCATAGCTGCCCATTAACATTAAAGTGTCCAATTGCAATTTTCTTTTTTTGTGCTTCAGGTAAAACATCTTTTAAAGTAACTAAGCTCATATTCTCTCCTACTTTCTCAATTTAACAAACCCAATATAACCATTTTGTTATCACGATATAACCATAACAGATGTGAAAAAAACATGCAATAGCTAAATCAAAAATAAGTAAAAACATCAATAGATTGTTAAGAAAGTCATCATTTCCGATTGATAATTTGAATATTGCTCTGATAACAAAAAAGTTAGTTTGCTAATCGAACAGTTCCGGTAAGTCAATAAACATAGGGTTTTACAAACTTATCTAGGTTTA
>JAISYB010000167.1 GCA_031270215.1 Streptococcaceae bacterium
AAAGAAATTGCTTCAGGCAGGCGTTCGGATTATCGGTGGCTGTTGTGGTACAACGCCTGAATTTATCCAGAAATTACGCCAAGTCATTGATACGCTGTCATTAGTGGAGACTAAACCGCGCCGAATAACCGCTGTGACAAGTGGGCTAGAAACAGTTGAAATCAACAATCTCACGCTGATTGGTGAGAGAATTAATCCAACAGGTAAGCCAAAGCTAAAGGCAGCACTTAGACAACATGATTTGGACTATCTGTTAAGGGAAGCCATTTTACAAAAGGAAGCTGGCGCAGATATTTTAGATGTCAATGTCGGTCTGCCGGAGATTGATGAATCTCAGATGATGATTGACGCAGTGGTTAATATCCAAGGCTTAGTTAGTGTGCCACTGCAAATTGATAGCTCGGACATTGCCGCCCTAGAGGCTGGGGCGAGATATTATAATGGTGTTCCGTTGATTAATTCGGTTAATGGCAAGGCGGAGAGCTTAAGAGAAGTTTTGCCAATCGTTGCTAAATATGGTGGTGTTGTTTTGGGGCTTTGCCTAGATAGTGAGGGTATTCCGCTGACCGCCAAGGGTCGCCTTGAGATTGCAGAGCGGATTGTTAATGCGGCTAAGGATCATGATATCCCTAGGGAGCGGGTGATGATTGACCCGCTGGTTTTGACCGCCTCGGCACAGCAGGCACAAGTACAGGTTACACTGGATACCCTTCGGCTAATTAAAACGCAGCTCGGCTGTAAAACAGCTGTCGGCTTATCCAATGTTTCCTTTGGCTTACCTAATAGGGAGTTGATTAATGCAAGCTTTTTAGCAGCTGCAACAGGTGCAGGCTTAGACGCACCGATTATGAATCCACTGAGTGAAACAATGCAGCAGGTCGTTTACTCCCTTCGTATCTTTTCAATGCAGGACGTTGACTCGGTAGCATATATCAAGAGCCAGCAGGATAAGAATTTAGCGACTTCCGAGCCAAAAGAGACTGAAATATTGGATTTAAAGGCGATGATTATCAAGGGGCGCAAGGAGCTGACAGCAAAGGAAACCAAAAGACTGCTTGCAAGCTTGACACCTTTAGAGATTGTCGAGAACTTTTTCATTCCGGCGCTTGACACTGTCGGGCAGCTTTTTGAGACAGGGGAGCTATTTTTACCCCAGCTAATGCGTTCAGCCGAGGCAACTCAGCAGGCACAAGACGTCTTAAAGGAGCAGCTTGAGCTTACCGGAGAACAAAAAACAAGCCGTGGCAGGATTTTACTTTGCACAGTCGAGGGAGATATTCATGATATTGGTAAAAATATTGTCAAAATGATTTTGGAAAACTACGGCTTTGAAGTGCTTGATTTGGGCAAAGATGTGCCGATTAACCAAGTTGTCGAAGTAGCGATTGCAGAAAATATCCGGCTGATTGGCTTGTCTGCGCTGATGACGACCACCGTTCAAAATATGAAAAAGACGATTGAAGCCTTTAAGGACAGAGGGTATGAAGCAAGCTTTATGGTCGGCGGCGCAGTATTAAATGAAGAATATCGTGAATTTGTCGGTGCGGATTATTATGCAAAAGATGCAATGGCAAGTGTTGAGATTGCTCAGGCATTTTTCAAAAAAGACAGAGAGTGAGAATGGAAATGAAAAAAAGAAGCTTAGCTATAATTGCGATTTTCCTAGTGAGTATTAGTCTGACAGCCTGTAAAGCAGGTGGTAAAAAAACAGCGGCGCAGATTCAAGTGACCGTTAGTCTAACGCAAGACGGGCAAGAGCAGTTGAAAAAGAAAGTGACAACAAGCAATGGGGGCAGCCTGCTCTCACTGATGAAAAAGACATTTCATGCCAAAGATGACAAGGGCTTCATCACAGAAATCAATGGCATAAAACAAGACGCCGCACAAAATAAATACTGGTGCTTTACGATTAATGGTAAGGCATCAAGCGTCGGCGCTGGGGATGTTCGGCTAAAGGCGGGGGAAAAATACGCCTTTAACCTAGAAAAGCTTCAATGAAGCTAAGGAAGATTACTCAGCTTGGTTTATTAGTCGCAATGTGTACTGCCCTGCGCATTGTTTTTCAATGGCTGCCAAATATCCAACCGATTTCCGCTTTTTTCCTAATATTAGTCAGCTTTTTAGGACTATCCTCAGCGCTTGCCGTTGCCATAATCACCATGGTCGTGACTGGCTTTTACATGGGATTCGGCTATTGGGTGGCGTTTCAGTGCCTAGCTTATGCAATCGTCTTGTTCCTGATGAAATATCTTATAAATAAACCCCTGCTAATCCGCGCAGCATACGCTTTTTTGTCGGGACTTCTCTACGGATTTATCATTAGCCTTTGCTACAATCTTTTTTTCGGTCTGGGACATTTCGGCGTTTACTACCTTGCAGGTATTCCCTTTGACCTCTGGCATGCCTTGAGCAACCTCTGCTTTTATCTTCTGCTTTATCCGCTCTTAAGAAAGGCATTGAAGCAAAGCGGCGCTGCAATCCGTTGCCAAAAATGATTTCGTATTTTCTGTTTTTACGATAGTATGGAACAAACAGGGGAGTTCCACTTTATTTCATTGAGTTTGTTATTATTAAAGGGGAAATAAAAGAATAAAAAGATTTCTAATCAAACGATATCTGGGGATCTATATTTACGATAGGATTAGCTATGTTTACTTTACTAAACAATAATTATAAGTTTCCAATTTTTTTCCTAATATATTTAGCTGCTGCATTGTCTTGCGTGAATCACGAACATTAAATAGCGGCAAAGACTTTTTGGGTCAGACTCTTCAAGGTTATAGTGATTGGGATTAAATAAAGTAATTTAGTGTTGCATTTAAACTGTAACACTAGGTAAGCAACTCATTACACATTGATGGCTGGGAAGTGGTGGAGTCGATGAGCTGCTTGGAGATGGACAATAGTGTTCTCTTGTCTTTGTTCAGGCATTTGTTCAGTAGAAATCCAAAAAGCGCAAGTACTAGGCTGTTTTGCTAGACTTGTGCTTTTTGGATTGGTATATCTACTGTTGCTTGAAGGTTAAATATTCACTTTATTTTACAATATAGCCATTAGCTTGGAGGAGTGCGCCGTCGTATTTGCCTGCAAACTGTGGATTTTCGATGATTAGAGGGATATCAGCTTGCCCACTATTAAAGTAGCCGGTAATCGTTTGCCCATTTAAGCTGCGGCTAAAGATAATTAAACCATTTTCTGAATTAACCTCCAGCCATTCGAGCTTACCCTCGGATAATATTTCTTGGTTGTCACGTCTAAAGCGAATCAAGTTTTTGCAGAAGCTGAACATATCTAGGTCTTGATCTTTAGTATCCCAAGGCATACATTTACGGCAGTCGGGATCCATTGCGCCGCTTAGTCCAAATTCTGTACCGTAGTAAAGACATGGGACACCCTGATGAAGATACATGAAAGTCATGGCTTGCTTGACCAAATCGGGATTTTCACCGGCAACAGTCTTAATTCGCGGGGTATCGTGTGAGTCTAGGACGTTAAACATTACTTGATTGGTCTGTGTGCGGTAGCTCATCAATTGATTGTTAAGTTCAGCAATCATCTTCTCTAAAGAAATTTCCTTTTTAATCAAATATTGAATGATTGAGTCAGTAAAGGCGTAGTTCATCACGGCATCAAATTCATCACCATTTAACCAGCTTTGTGAGGAATGCCAAATCTCGCCTAGAATGTAAAAGTCTTTCTTTTCCTTAGCACATGCTGATTTGAATTTTTTCCAGAAATGATGGTCTACTTCATTTGCGACATCAAGCCGCCATGCGTCAATATCAAACTCACGAATCCAGTAGGTTGTGATATCGAGCAGGAAGTT
>JAISYB010000177.1 GCA_031270215.1 Streptococcaceae bacterium
AGCCTTTGCCAACACGAGTTGCTAAATCATAAAGTCCGTTACTTCTTGAGATACCAATAGCGACAACGCCTAGAAATGGTAAACCGATACCAGTAGCTAAGAAGCCTAGATTTGCCAAAATGATATTTGCACCAGCAGCCTGTCCCATATGAATCGGAAAAATCAGATTACCTGCACCGAAAAATAAGCCAAAGAGCATTGAGCCGATAAATAAATAATCCTTAAATAATAACTTTTTTTCCATTATAAGTACCTCAAATGATTAATATTTTAAGATTTAAACGTCTGAAACTTTTACATTATAGCTGAATTCAACTAAGGTGTAAATAGTGTCGAATGAATAGAAAGCTAAATTTCTTTAAAAATCAGTCCTCGCTTTAATTTTTTCGGCTGAATGGGTATACTAGTATAAGGAAGCCGGAACAGTTGCGACATTTCTGTTTCAAACACTAAAGCGAGTTGGGTTTGCGACTTATCTCAGACCCTTATACAAGGAGTATTGTAATGATTAAAATTTTAGGTAAAATTCGTTATCATTGGCAGCCGGAGCTATCGGTTAGTATTATTTATTGGAGCATGACCTTCTCATTGATTTTTCTATCAATGATTTTAACGCTGGAGAATACGCGCATTTATTCATCAACATTTATTATCTTTGGACTATTCTTAGTTTTAGTCGGCTTGGGCTTTCATCGTTATTTCCTGATTACAGATAAAGGGGAACTTAGGATTATGACGATTAATCCGTCTAATCGGATTACCGTTAAGCTCTCGGAGATTGAAAAAATTCAGGTTGGGAAAAAGGGGATTATTTTATTTATCCCAAACTATCCTAAGGGAAAAATCTTTTACATGCGCAAATGGCATCGTGAGCCATTTATCGAAGCGTTGCAGAACCTAGAGGATTATACAATCCCAATTCAGAGAATTACCGGCTTTAGTCATTATTGGGAACGTAATGGTAAGGCGTAAAAGGTAATAGGCGATGTAGGAATTCCTCGGCATGATTGCTGATTGCAATTCACTTGCTTTGCGCTAATTGTCGAAGTTGTGGCTGCCAATTTTTGAGAAATCACAGTTCACACTCGCAGTAATTGGGAATTACTGGCATTTACTCGCAATATTTAGAAATTTACCTGTGATACCCCTTGGTTTTTGCGGATACGGATAGTATCTGATTTTTCAGTCAATACCGCTTGGTTTTTATGGAATACGAACAATGACCTGTTCGGTCAATACATGGATTATGGATAATAATTTGAGGTTGAGAATGCGTTCACAGCCTCTTTTTGGTGGGAAATAAAAAAGTGATAAGGAATTGGAAGTAATTTCCTAATCCTCATCACAATGATAGAGTATTAAAATGAGCGATAGACGTATTGATTTTTCGGTGTTCGGATTTGTTTGAGCTCGTCAACCTCAATGGCTGGCAGATTACGCTTGAACGGCTTGTAATATTTGGTTTGGATTGTGCCTGTGACCTTTAACCATTCATTATTTGCAAAATGTGTCTGCGTATTAAATTGAGTCAAAAGACCAAAGACGCCAGAGTCAGCAATACAGTGGATAATTCCAAAGCGAAATAGGAAAACCTGATGGGATGTATCCGTTGGGTCAAGATAGACAAAGCCGGTCATCTCAATTTTCTTCCCAGAAAATTCATTTGGGAAATCGTAAATTACCTCCATTGCTTCCATATAGTTGGCAGTGGTAACCTTAACGGTATCGCCTTTGAGATATTTTTTCTTAACCTTTTGCATCATTTGGCTGTAATCAGATTTGGTGAAGTAAAAGCTTGTGTCTGGTTGCAGATACTGAGTTTTGACTTGGTCATCTCCGGTAGACTCTTTGCTAAGTGGGAAATGAAATCCCTTAGCATCAACAATTGCCGAATCTAAGGAAACTGTTGGAAAGAAGATGCCGACAGCTAGCGGTATTGCCATGATAATAAGAGCGCTCCCTTTTTGAAAGCGAGTGGTTAAATGCGAATGTGTCTGGTTATTTTTTGCCCAAAGAGTAAGCTGAACAATTGAAAGCACGAATGCTAAAATCATGCTCAGATATGCCAGATAGTTGTAATGGGTATTGATGTATTGGTCAAGCTTACCTGTAATTTGTAGATACATCATCAGCTCGAAATAGCCACTTAAAATTAAAAAACGAATCATTATATTCTCCTTAGGGTTTTACTTAAAAAGTCGCAGTGTCAGTTGCAGATTTCATCTAGTGCGAGCTAGCCGATGAAAAGGGCAAAAATAGTTGTTAAAACCAGCGTGGCACCGACAAATTGCAGCGTAAATTTTCTCTTAAAGAAACGGTTCATCATCAAAATGTTTTTGATGTCAACCATTGGACCAAAGATGAGAAAAGCAACGATTGGTGCTGTGCCAAAAAGGCTAAGGAGTGACGAACCAATAAATGCATCGGCTTCTGAACACAGCGAGAGGACGAATGCAAATAGAAGTAGTACTAATATTGCTGATAATTTATTGGTCGCAAGTGTTGAGATGAAACGTGTCGGTATGTAAACCTGCATTAAGCTGGCAAGCAGTGCGCCGAAGATGAGAAATCTACCAGTGTCGAAGAATTCATCAACGGCATGAACCAAGCTCTCCCAAAGCTTTTTACTAAATTTGAGCTGAGATACGTGATGATGAACGTGATTATCTGGCAACTCCTCAAGCTGTTTTAAGATAGTTTTAGAATGAAAGAACGCTAGATATGTACAGAAAATCAAGCTGACAAATAATGCACCGGAAATTCTAAGTAATGCAAATTTTAGGCTATTACCAAAAGCGATATAGGTCGAAAAGACGACTACAGGGTTAATGATTGGTGCCGTCATTAAAAAAGCAATCGCTGTTTGATTAGGGACTTTTTTCTCAAGCAGTCGATGAACAATTGGAACAATGCCACATTCACAGCTTGGAAAAAATAAACCAAGAATGCAGCCGAAAAGGACGGATAGAAATTTATTTTTAGGGACAATTCGCCGAACCTTTTCAGGTGTTAAAAAGATTTGTAAGAAACCGGAAATCAGACAGCCGAACAAGACAAATGGCAATGCCTCGATAATGATTGAAGTGAAAATCGCCCCACATTGTAGGACTTTATCGGGTAACGAACTTAACATAAAAACTCCTTATTAAGCTTAATAGCGTATTTGTGAATATTTCAGTAAATCTTGTTAATCAAGTTCTTTATTTTAATCAAACTCTATTTTAGCATAAACTCTTTTTCAAGAAAATCAAGGAGAAGGTGACAGCTGTGTGGCTTATCATGCTATGCTAGTGCAAACAGCGCTGTTTTGGTATATACTTAGTAAGTGTGTTTTGTTCAAGAGGAAAACTAGATAAAGTATTAATATTAGATAGAGGAAAAGTGAGGAGATAGAGATGTCAATGTTTTTAGATACGGCAATAATTGAAGTGAAAGCTGGAAAAGGTGGCGACGGTATGGTTGCCTTTCGACGTGAGAAATATGTACCAGATGGCGGACCAGCCGGTGGCGACGGTGGTCGTGGCGGTAGTGTCGTTTTAAGAGTGGACGAGGGTTTGCGGACATTGATGGATTTTCGATTTAGGCGCCATTTCAAAGCAAAGCCGGGTGAAAATGGTATGAGCAAGGGTATGCACGGTCGTGGGTCAGAGGATTTAATCATTCCGGTACCACAAGGAACAACCATCAAGGACGCACTGACAGGGAAGGTCTTGGGAGATTTGATTGATCAAGGTCAGGAACTAGTCATTGCTAAGGGTGGTCGTGGCGGTCGTGGAAATACGCGCTTTGCCAGCCCTAAAAATCCTGCACCGGAAATCGCTGAAAATGGCGAGCCGGGGGACGAAAGAAAGATAGAGCTAGAGTTAAAGGTCTTGGCAGATGTCGGTTTAGTTGGCTTTCCGTCAGTTGGTAAATCAACCTTACTCAGTGTGATTTCGGCTGCTAGGCCAAAGATTGCAGCATATCATTTCACAACACTTGTTCCAAATCTTGGCATGGTACATTTGCCAGATGCTAGAAGCTATGTTGTTGCTGATTTACCGGGATTGATTGAGGGGGCGTCAAGTGGTGTTGGGCTTGGGACGCAGTTTTTAAAGCATATCGAAAGAACACGTGTTATTTTGCATGTGATTGATATGAGTGCTGCAGATGGACGGGATCCGTTTCTTGATTACCAAATTATTAATCAAGAGCTGGCGCAGCATAATTTACGTCTTTTAGAACGTCCACAGATTATTGTTGCTAATAAAATGGACATGCCGACTTCACAGGAGAATTTAGCTGAGTTTAAAGAGAAGCTGTTTGCCGATTTAGATGAATTTGCGGATCAGCCAAAAATATTTGAAATTTCAGCATTGACCAAGCAAGGTTTGCAAGCTCTTTTGTCAGCAACAGCCGACTTACTTGAAATCACGCCTGAGTTTCCATTGTACGGAGAAGATGAGCTTGAAGAAGATGAGGTCTATTACGGTTTCAATGATGCCGATAGAGGTTTTGAGATTGACCGAAACCCAGATGCATCATGGGAATTAAGTGGCGAAAAATTAGAGAAATTATTTAAAATGACGAATTTTGACCATGATGAAACGATTATGCGCTTTGCTCGCCAGCTGCGTTCAATGGGCATTGATGAGGCTTTACGTCTTAGAGGTGCAAAGGACGGTGACTTGGTTCATATCGGAGATTTTACCTTCGAGTTTGTGGATTAAGATTAATTGTCAAGTAGTAAAGTACGTAAGGAGTTTATTGATGGAAATCCAATTTTTAGGAACAGGTGCAGGGATGCCTGCTAGACACCGCAATGTATCAAGCCTAGTTCTTAAGTTATTGCAGGAAAGAAATGAAGCTTGGCTTTTTGATTGTGGTGAGGCGGCACAAATTCAGATATTACATACAACGATTAAACCAAGAAAGATTAATAAAATCTTTATCACGCATTTGCATGGGGATCATATCTTTGGTTTGCCGGGTTTTTTAAGCTCACGAACCTTTCAGGCAAGCGAGGTGCAAACGCCACTTGATTTATATGGACCAGTTGGCATTAAAACATTTGTTGAATCAGCGCTAAAGCTCTCTCAAACACGTCTAGGATACCCGATTCATTTTCATGAACTATCAAAAGACGGCTTGGTATTTGAGGATTCGACCTTTAAGGTTGAAGCGGCTAAGCTTGAGCATGGGATAGTCTGCTTTGGTTTTCGAGTGACGGAAAAGGATAAAATCGGCGAACTTCAGGTTGAAAAACTCAAGGCATTAGGAGTACCAAGCGGACCAATCTATGGAAAAATCAAAGCCGGACAACCCTTAGAGATAAATGGTGTCAGCTATCCTGCCAGTGACTTTATCGGTGAAGTCAAGTTGGGAAAGGTTGTTACTATTTTAGGAGATACAAGAAAAAGTGTGCGTAGCGTTCGCTTGGCAGAAGGCTCAGATGTCCTCGTCCATGAGGCAACCTACGATAAAGCCAATCAAGGCGTTGCTCACCAACACTTTCACTCAACCAGCATTGATGCGGCTAAGGTGGCGCGTGAGGCTAAGGTTGGGCAGCTATTGATGAATCACATTAGCGCAAGATTTACGATCAAGGGAATGTATGAGTTAGCACGTGAAGCACAGGAGCTATTTGCAGCAAGTAAAGTGGTGCGGGACTTGGAAGAATTTAAGATAGAATAGGGGCAACAATGAGAAAAGAAGTGGCACTGATTACCGGCGCATCTAGTGGGCTTGGTGCAGAGCTTGTGCGCCAGCTTGTAGGCTTTAAAACGATTATCCTCGTTTCTCGTAATCAAGCGAAGCTAGAGGCTGCGGCAGATCAGCTGGATAAGGATATTGAAGCTGTGATTTACCCTTGTGATTTAAGCCAAAAGGCAGAGATTAAAGAGTTAGCTGCTTTTGTTCAGGCAAGATATACTCGGGTAGATTTACTGATTAATAATGCAGGATTTGGGGAATTTAAATCCCTAGGTGATTTTGAACTTTCAGAAATTGAGCAGATGTTTAAGGTTAATGTCTTAGGACTTATTTATCTTACTCGTCTGCTGGCAACGCAGATGATACAACATCAAAGCGGACATATCATCAATATCGCTTCGATGGCAGGTAAGATTGCCTCAAGTAAGTCAACGATTTATTCGGCAACCAAGTATGCTGTCCTAGGCTTTTCAAATGCGCTAAGATTGGAATTACAGCCGTTTGGCGTCTTTGTAACAACGGTCAATCCAGGACCAATCAATACGCCATTCTTTCAATCCACACCCGAAAGTAAAGCTTATTTAAAGCGAGTTGCTGCCTTTACCCTAGAGCCTGAATATGTTGCAAGCAAAATCATTGCTGCGATTGGCAAAAACAAACGTGAAATCAATCTGCCACATTATCTGGAAAGCGTTACGCGACTTTATACGCTCATGCCAAAGCTTGGCGATTATCTAGCATTGAAAATGTTTGATTTTAAATAAGGTGTGTCAATTGCACTTAATGAGTAAATGGTTTGCTGAAAATAGACAAGCTCTTTCTAGGGAATTTTTGTTATGATTAGATGTGTTGGATAGATAAACGTCAGTCAAAGCAACATTGATTTAAGGCTTGACTAACTACTTAACGTTTATATATGCTGATTATTATGGAGGATTAATTTTGTTATCAAAATATCAATGGCAATATACCAATCATTTAGATGAAAATGTGTCAGAGGACGGGCTAGGCTTTTCACAGCTGACTGCTCGCCTGCTTCATGCACGTGGTATCACAGATCCTACAGAGCTTGAACAGTTTTTTAATCCAACACTTGCGCATTTGCATGACCCTTTCTTGTTAAATGATATGGCAAAGGCAGTCATGCGGATAGAACAAGCAATCAGTAATGGAGAAGTTATCTTAATCTACGGCGACTATGATGCTGATGGTATGACGAGCGCTTCGGTACTAAAGGAAGCTTTAGACGAGCTGGGTGCTGAGGTTTTGACTTATTTACCCAATCGTTTTACGGATGGTTATGGGCCAAATCAAGAGGTTTATCAGTACTATATTGAGAATGAAAATGTCAACTTAATTATTACTGTTGATAATGGTGTGGCAGGATTTGAAGCGATTGAATATGCAATGGGTTGCTCAGTGGACGTGATTGTGACCGATCATCACAGTCTGCCTAAGGAGTTACCTAACGCATTTGCCATCATTCACCCTGAGCATTCTAGTGCAGATTATCCATTCAAGCATTTGGCAGGTGTCGGTGTGGCTTATAAGCTTGCGAGTGCGCTTTTGGGGGAAGCACCGATTGACGCTTTAGACTTAGTGGCGATTGGCACAATTGCGGATATGGTGCCTCTAACTGGTGAAAATCGCACACTTGTTATGCTCGGACTTGCTCAAATGAAGCTGACGGAGCGTGAGGGCTTATTGGCGTTATTAAAGCTTTCAGGCGTTGACTTGAAGGATTTGAGCGAGGAGGATGTAGCATTCCAAATTTCTCCTCGTTTAAATGCACTCGGTCGATTGGACGACCCGAATTCTGCGATTGAGCTTTTGAGTGGATTTGATGAGGGCGCTTTGGAGCTGGCTCAGATGTTTGATGATAAAAATACGGAACGAAAAGCGCTGGTTCAAGCCATGCTTGCCGAAGCCATGGCAATGATTGATTTAAAGGATGACGTTCACGTTTTGGCAAAGGCAGACTGGCATCCGGGCGTTTTAGGGATTGTTGCAGGAAATATTGTTGAAGCTACCGGTAAGCCAACGATTTTACTCACCATTCAGGACGGAATTGCTAAAGGTTCGGCACGAAGCGTTGAAGCATTAGATTTATTTCAAGCAATGGATTTACACCGTGAGTTATTTATCGCTTTTGGAGGTCATGCAGGTGCAGCGGGCATGACACTGGCAGAAGAAAATATATCTCAGCTTAAGGCAGCTTTAGAGGGCTATGTATCAGAACAAGAGATTGATTTGTCGCAAAAAGCCTCGTTAGTGATTGATGAAATTCTTGAGCTTTCGGAGATTTCGATTGATTTAATTCGTGAAATCAATCGCTTATCCCCCTTTGGTATGGCTAATCCTAAGCCAGTTTTTGCCATTTCAAATGTCAGAACGTCACTTGTTCGTGCCATCGGTGCTAATCAAGAGCATTTGAAATTGAAAATTACGGATGATATAAATGAACTTTCCGTCATCGCCTTTAATCAAGGCAAGCAAAAGGATTTGTTAGGACAGCTTAAAGGCTTTGATATTGCGGGAACCTTATCAATTCATTCATGGAATGCTCAGACGAATCCCCAACTGATGATGAATGACTTTGCAGTTAATGGTGTGCAAATTTTAGATGTTCGCAGTAAGACTGAGGCATTGCCTGAGGAAGCAGATTATCTGATTTTTGATGAAAAGCTCAAGCAACAATTTTCAAAAGTACATCAGGTTTCGCTTAAAAAGACTGCCGGTGTTGATTCTTTAGTGATTGTTGATGTACCGAGTGCGCCAGACGACTTGGCAAGCTTTCTTGTAGCAAACGATTATCAGCTGATTTATTTCAAAAATATGATTGTCAGACCAAAGTATCTCAATGGTGTGGGCACTAGAGGGCAGTTTGCTAGTTTATTCAAGCTCATTCGGCAATATCCGCTGATTGATGTTCGTCATAAGCTTTCCGGCATGGCACAATTTTTAAAAATAGAGCAAGAGCTTTTAGTTGATATGATTAAGATTTTTGAGGAATTAGGTTTTGTGTCTATCAAGAGCGGGGTTATGCAGGCGGTTGAAAGTCCTGAAAAACACGCAATTGAGAGTAGCAAAATCTACCAGAAGCGCAAAGAAGCAGTAGAAATCGAATCATTCTTTGCCCTAGAGGACGTCCGGACGATTTACCAAAAATTAACCGAAAATATAGGAGAGAAGCAGGAATGAATTTAAAAAATTACATTGCAACGATTGAAAATTATCCGGAAGAAGGGATTTTATTTCGTGATATTACGCCGCTAATGGCAGATGGGGCAGCGTTTTGTCATGCAACGCATGAGATTGTTGATTATGCTAAATCAAAGGAAATTGATATGGTTGTAGGACCAGAGGCACGTGGCTTCATTGTCGGTTGTCCTGTTGCTTATGCCTTAGAGGTTGGCTTTGCGCCTGTTCGTAAGCCAAATAAATTACCACGAAAAACAATTCAAGCAACCTACGCAAAGGAGTATGGCGATGATATTTTAACCATGCACCAAGATGCGATAAAACCCGGACAACGTGTATTGATTGTCGATGATCTCTTGGCGACAGGCGGCACGATTTTAGCAACGATTGAAATGGTTGAGCGCTTAGGCGGCATTATTGTTGGTTGTGCCTTTTTAATCGAATTAGACGAGCTTAAGGGACGGGAGAAAATTAACAAATACGACATTAAAAGCCTAATGCATTTTTAGTCTGCAATAGTTTTTAACTATGGATATCCATAGATTTAAGGTGTTTGCCAAGTAATTTTTCTCAGTCTACAATGGAGAGAACGATTTGATTTAAAAAAGCAAGAAAAGAGGAGTCTTTATGCCGATTAATGTAGCAGCTGGCTTGCCTGCGATTTCAGAATTAAAAAAGGAAAATATCTTTGTGATGAGTGATTTGCGTGCAGCACATCAAGATATTAGACCTTTAAATATATTAATCTTAAATCTTATGCCGCGAAAAGACGTTGCTGAAACGCAGCTATTAAGATTATTGTCTAACACACCTTTACAGATTAATGTTGATTTTTTATATATGGAAACGCATGAAACAAAGAATACTGCAAAGGAACACTTGGAGAGCTTCTATCATGGCTTTTTAGAAATTGAAGATAAGTTTTATGACGGCTTAATCATAACAGGCGCACCTGTTGAAACATTAGACTTTAAGGAAGTTGACTATTGGGAAGAATTAATCCAAGTTTTTGAGTGGCGAAAGACACATGTCTACTCAACGCTTTACATCTGTTGGGGGGCACAAGCCAGTCTTTATCATCATTACGGGATTAATAAAACCCTAAGAGCCTCTAAATTATCTGGTATCTATCGCCAAAAAATAGAGCCTGCTGCAAGTAAGCTTGAGTTATTCAGAGGATTTGATGATGAGTTCTTCTCACCACACTCTAGACATACGGAGGTGCTGGAGGCAGATGTTAAGGCGCATTCTCAACTTGAAACTTGGGTTAAGGGGGAAGAATCGGGACTTTCGGTGATTGGCTCGAAGGATTTGCGTGAAATCTACATTTTTGGACATCTAGAGTATGATCGTGATACGCTTTTATTTGAATATCAAAGGGATTTAAAGCTGGGAGAAAAACCACTTGTGCCGGCGCATTATTTTGTTGATGATAATCCTAAGAATTTGCCGAGGTTTAACTGGAATATGGCGGCATCACTATTCTTCACCAATTGGTTGAATTACGCTGTCTACCAAAATACATTTTACGACTTGAGCGAATTAAATCAATGGAATCCGCATTTATAATTGACATGAAGAAAATGGCGATAGTTGTCGCAGTCATTTGTGCAAAATATTACCGAAAAAATTGTTACAAGATTTAACAGCTCAAAGCTATCATTTGTCTATAAAAATCAGTTGGAATGGAGTAGTTGATGTCATTACTTAAAAATAAATATTTAATTACAGCAAATATTTCATGGCTGGTAATTTATCTATTCGGCAGGGTTATTCCGACTTTTAGCCGTGTCGTCTATTGGAATGCATTTTTGGCTTTGATTGCGATTAATTTAGCTATTTTTTTGACCTCTGGTTTGAAAATTTCAAGATGGTTAAAGGGGATTTTATTTACGCTGTGGCTACTTTTTCAGCCAAATGCTTTCTATATGGCAACGGACGCGATACATATGAGTGACTTCACGACAATCTATCAATATCCAAGGGATTTACGCCATTTCTTAAATATTAGTCGCTTTACCTTGCTTTTTTTAGGGATTAGCTTTGGCATTTGGTGCGGTATTGTTGGCATTCGTTTAGTGGTGGCAAGATATTTCAATCGTACTTGGCAGATGCGCTGGTTATTTTATTTTTCGATTTCAGTACTTACCTCAATTGCGGTCTATATCGGTCGATATGGTCGCTTGAATAGCTGGAATGTCATCACCCACCCCGCTCTTTCGCTACAAAAAATCCTTGCTTTGCCATGGATAACGGTAGCGATGTTTACCTTGTTCTTTACCTTTTTACAGCTAGCAATAATTGCTGTGATTGAATATTGTCATGAATGATACGGTTAGTCTATGGATTTCAAATTGTTAAAAGCGGTAGAACTGCCTGATAAGTTCTATCGCTTTTTGTATGTCGTCACGTTGATATTGATATAGCTTCTATCAGTCGTGAACTTTCCAAAGTCGCCGAGGAGCTAGTTTTTCAAAGTTTTGTGAACTTTCTAAGAGTTGTTGAGTAGTTTCAAAGTGTGCGAGGATTTTTCAAAAATTTGCCGAGTAGTTCCCAAAGTCACCGTGGAAATTCCCAAAACCTCAAGCGAAAAATATTTTCTCTTAGGGTAATTTTTAGGACATATCAGCTGTTTAGTGGTGTTGTTTGCATAGGGTTGGGCTTTTTTGCGTTTTGGGTCAGACGCTTTCTATTCATCTCCACAAAATATTTTACGCTGTCTTTTATTTTAAATATTTAGTAAGTTTCCGCTTTCTTTTTTCTAACTTTCGTGTTAAAATGTAGTTAGTTTAAAAACGGTTTCAATAAAAGGGATTTTACTTGACAAAGGGGTGTTAAGATGACTACACTATCGGACAG
>JAISYB010000184.1 GCA_031270215.1 Streptococcaceae bacterium
TGATATGGATTTTCATCAATTATCGCTAAGGATTCGTCCTTATATCGCTGATAAATTTGTAAGGTCAGCTGACTTCCCAAGCCGTATTCTGCAAGTCTCAAGAGAACTTTCTCCATACCATAATTCTCACGCAGGCTAGCTAGAAGTGCTGCTTGTTTGCTCTTATTTAGACCGGCTACCTCTCCTAAGCGCTCTGGCTGCGCAAGTATTTCATCAATTGCGTTCTCGCCAAAAAGCTCAACGATACGTGTTGCACTCTTTACGCCGATACCTTTGAATTTATCGCTTGAAAGATATTTAATCAAACCATTCTTTGAGGTTGGCGTCGTCATTTCATAAGTTTCAATTTGGAACTGTTGCCCGTACTTGGGGTGATCTGTAAATTGCCCTTTAAAGCAGTAGCTGTCCCCTTCAGTGACATCACCAACTGTCCCAGTTACCACGATTTCATCGTCATCATAATCCGTATTCGTTTCGGTAATCTCAACCAGCATTACCTTGTAGAAATTCATTGAATTTTGGAAAAAAACAGCTTCAATCGTACCAACAATCCATAATTCTTCCATTTACATTGTCCTTTTCAAAATTTGCTCACTTTAGAAAGGCGCCATCATTCCAAGCTTCTAAGGTAAATGGGCGCTCAAATACTTCCGCATTTAAAATAGAAAGTGTGTTGTTTCCCAGACCACCACGATTTCGTAAACGATGAAGTGGCTCGCCTGCTAAATAATTAATGCCAGCAGTTAAAGCAGCACCGTGTGAAACAAATAAAACGTTGCCGGAATTTTCAAGCATGGCAATCTGAACCACACGACTAAAACGCTCCAAGACCTGCGTTACTGTTTCGCCACCAAAAGCACTCGGATTGTATTGCGACAAATCACTCCGAAAATTAGTCATTGCTTCTGGATGCTTTGCTCTTGCTTCCTCAATTAACGTCCCTTCTAAATCACCTAAGCCCCATTCACGCAAGCCTTCACGATAAACAATCGGTAGTGTAAGCTCACGCCTTTGATTAATAATCTCTGCGGTTCTTCTTGCTCTTAGACTTGGCGAAGCATAAATCGTTTCAATTTCAAATTGCTTTAAATAGTCCCCCAAACAAGCAATCTCATCCAAGCTTTCAGGCAAGAGTGCTGAATCCCCCGTCTTACCTTGCAATCGCATTTGCTGATTCCATTCTGTTTTTCCATGTCGTATAAAGAATAATTTCATAGCTACCTCAATCTATTTTGTCATTGTCATAGTGATGTGTCTGCTCCAAATTAGGAAAATCTTGTTGTCTAAGCGCTTCATAGATGATTAATGCCGCTGTATTTGACAAATTTAAGCTTCGAACATGCTCATCATTCATCGGAATACGGATCGCTTTATCACTATTCTCCCGCATAAACGCCTCAGGCAAGCCTGTCGTTTCCTTGCCAAACATGAAGTAATTATCTCCCTTTCCTGTATAATCCTGAGCAGCATATGTTTGATTGGCAAATTTAGAAACTAAAAATAGACGATCAGACGCCGATAGTGTCGCTAAAAAAGCTGCCTTATTGGGATAATAATGAACGTCAACTGCCTGCCAATAATCAAGCCCAGCACGCTTGAGCTGCTTATCATCTGTTGAAAAACCAAGCGGCTCAATCAAATGTAATGGCGTATTGGTCGCAGCACATGTTCTTGCGATATTTCCCGTATTTTGCGGAATTTGTGGTTCAAATAGTACGATATGATTCATTTTTACCTTCTTTTCATTATCAAAATATAAAAAAGCTAAAACACTCGGAGACAAGCTCGGCAAGCATTCTAGCTAGTGAACGAAATTCACTAACTTTTATCAAAACAGGGACTGATAAAAACAAGCGAACTTCACTAGATAAAGCTTAACATATCCTTAAGGTTTACACAAATTTTTTTTGCGATTAAAATCTAAAAATTTTCTTTTAACGTCCAAAAGGCGAATGCTTTTGTATTCAATCGGTCATATACCTGTTGATGAATGAGCTGACGAGTGATAAAAGCTTCGTTTGCAGTCAAGGAATCCGTAAACTGTGCCTCAATTTTTGCCAAATCTGCCAGTAGCTGAGCGTTTTCTGCGTTTATTTTCCAAAAAGGTAAGGATAGTTGATAGCCAGCTTCTGTGTGTTCAATAAGTTGAAAATCAGCTAGCGCCTGAATAAAGATGTCCTTTCGCTCATACTTAACGATTTTTTTATCTAAGAGCTTGAGTAAGAAAGCTGTCATATACTTCAAAGCATAATCCGGATTGACGTCCCCAATCAGCTGACTCATCACTTGCTCTATTTCATTTAAATTCTCATCATCTTGATGGCTAAAATAATGATAGAGATTATGCTGACTCTCCGCAAGGTCATCTAATGTGCAGAAGACAACCGCATTATTGGCATTTTTCAACTGATTTAAACGATAAGTTTTCTGAATTGTGTCAGCTAATTCACACGTCAATAGACAAAAATCAGGCAGACTGCCCTGTAGTTTATCAAAGTAGTGATAGAAGAATGCCGCGGTGTGTGGTGTTTTTTCAATCGCAGCCACCTCAATTTCCACGATTGGCGTGGCATCAACCGTCTTAGCAATTGGCGCTTCTGCCAAAAAATACCGCTTGTTTTCACGCTTAATCAAGCCTAAATCAATAAAGGAATCAATCGCGCGATCAAGCTTTTGGATATGTTTAAAGCGAAGTTTTAACTCCCGCAGCGTTAAAGCTTCTTTAGCTAACGCAGCAAGGAGCGATTTTAAAAGAGTATCTTGCCGCAATTTGCGGTTATTGGTTAATAAATACATTTCATTTTCCTTATCACAAAAAGCAAGGACGGCTTACCGCCCTTGCCGCAATTTTATTGGTTAAAGCTTTCGGTTAATTGTGGGACAACCTGCTTCTTCCTAGAAACAGCTCCAGCTAAAAAGGCATGATTATCCTGAAGCTTGAAGTTAAATGCCGCTTCAACCTTGGCTTGATTGTTGCCAATTGCTAATATTTCTGAGTTTGAATTGACAATATCGGTAATCATTAAGACGAAATCACTCCAGCCATGTGCTGAGATTGCTTTATTAATTGCCGCTTCAAGCTCCTCTTGGCGCGCTAGGACTTCATTGATATCAACAGAATTGACTTGAGCAATACGCACCGAATGACCGTTTAGCTCAAAGGTTTTAGCATCTAAATCAATCAATTCCTCAGCTGACTTTGATTTTAAATTCGTTCCAGCCTTCAACAGCTCTAAACCATAGACTTCAAGTTCGACCCCTGCAAGCTCAGCTAATTCTTTAGCCAGAGGAATGTCACTTGCGTGCGTAGTTGGTGACTTTAATAGCAGGGTATCTGAGATTAAGCCTGAAAGCAAGAGACCTGCAATCTCCTGAGGTATGGGAACATTTGCTTCAATAAACTGACGATAAACAATAGACGAAGCGGAACCAACCGGCTCAAGACGCATAAAGAGCGGAGAGATCGTTTCAAAATTCGCTACACGGTGGTGATCAACTACTCCAAAAATTGTTAAATCCTTAATATCTTCAATTGATTGTTGGAATTCATTGTGATCAGTTAAGATGACCTCACTAACACCCTCATCACTTGCCCGCTTAACAATTCGTGGCGCTTTAATCCCAAAATAGTCAAGTGCAAACTGGGTTTCTTCATTAATCTCACCAAGTGCCACCGCTTCAGTGTCAAGTCCTGGGGCTTTGCGGCGTAAGTACGCAAAGGCGTATGATGACGCAATCGCATCTGTATCGGGATTTTGATGACCAAATACTAAAATTTTACTCATGATTTTTACTCCTTAAGTGATAATTATAAAATCGCTTGTCTAAGCATGCTATTTTACAATATTAATTTGTTTAATTTATCCGGTTTGATGTCACGTTTTGAGCTTTTGGCAACTATGTTTAATATTAGAGTTCAACGTTATGATAGACCTTTTGAACATCATCATCGTCTTCTAAAACGTCAATCAGCTTCTCGAATTGCGTTAAATCATCTCCCGTTAATATCAGCTCACTTTGGGCAAGCATTTCCAGCTCAGAGAGTGTCAGCTGGTTAATTCCTGCGGCATTTAACGCAGAAATAGCTTTATGCAAGTCCTCCGGCTCGGTATAAACAATGATTTGACCCTCTTCTTCTGTCACATCTCGCACATCAACGTCTGCTTCCATCAAAAGTTCAAGAACATCATCAGCCTCCTGAATTGTTTTTTCAAAAGCAATCACGCCCGTATTATCAAACAAATAGCTAACTGCTCCAGAAACACCCATGTTACCGCCATTTTTCCCAAAGGCAGCTCGAACATTTGCAGCTGTTCTGTTGACATTTGTCGTTAAGGTATCAACGACAATCATTGAACCGCTTGGTCCAAAGCCTTCATAACGCCCCTCGGTAAAAGTTTCATCCGTATTACCTTTCGCCTTATCTATCGCTTTATCAATGATGTGGCGCGGCACATTTGCCTGCTTGGCACGTTCTACGACAAATCTTAGCTTTTGATTGGTCGCAGGATCTGGATCTCCTTGCTTAGCTGCCGCATAAATTTCAATGCCAAACTTCGCATAAACCTTACTGTTTGCGCCGTCCTTTGCTGTTTTTTTCTCAACAATATTTGCCCATTTACGTCCCATTTTTACACTTCTTTCTATCTAAATTCTTTTACATTATACTCACTTTTCGTTAAAATTAAAAGCTTTACTCTTTCTTGTCGTAGATTTGCGGCACACGTCCGTAATTTTGCTCAGAAATTGCCGAATTAAGCAACTGATAAACAGCATCTGCTTTTAGATTTAAGGCAATATCTGCTGTACTCTGTCCAACTCTAGAAAGAATTGGCAATCTAAATTTTTGCTTATTCTCCTTTAAATAACGCTGACCAGCTGCACTAAAGCCTAACAATCTCAGAGATAAATGCGCTCTTTGTGCTGTCATTTCATCATCAGTAACATTGAGCAAAAGATAAATCAAAAGTCTTCTCAAAAAAGCATGTGTGTAACGCTTTGATTTGAGCCGCTCTAATAGAGTATCAAATGTTTCTGCTTGGTTAATCTCCCGCTTTAATTTATGCTCCAGTCCTTCTTTCATCTGATGAATTTGTCGAAGCTGCATAACGCTTGAGGTCAGTATTCGATATTTCAACAATGGATAAAGCGTGTCAGTCTGGACTTTTGCTGCATTCATCAGTAAATCTAAGGCAACCTTTGGCACAACCTCAGCAAGCTCTGCGGTTTGATTGCTCAAAATCATCTGGCGGATTGCGGTCGCACTGGCAAAACGCCCACTACGACCTAGTTGATGAAACTGTGCCCCATAGCGATTGATTGGAATTAGTTTCATCGGCGCAGCCAAACTTGCATTCGCCTTAGCATAGCTTAACGCCAGTAAATGGTTTGGCGTGTTGAAGCTGATTGTTTCGTCTTTGAGGATTTCTCGCCAAATCTGAGTCATTTTTGCTGGATAATTCAGGTTATTTGGCAATTCCTTTAGGCGCTGGTTAATCAGGCCTTGATGCTTTAGTGCCAGCTTTCCAAATGCTTGATAATTAAGCATGTCATTATCCGTGCCAAAGCACAGCGCATCACAGCCTAATCCAAAAAGCAGGCGAACTGCACCCTCAGCAAAATAATCCGCTGATGAGGTACCATAACAAAAAGGGAGCTCAATCACTAAGTCCGCCCCATTTGTCAGAGCCATCTGACACCTTGTCCATTTATCTACGATTGCAGGCGTACCGCGTTGTGTGAAATTCCCATTCAAAACCGCAATCACAATATCTGCCTGACTCCTTCGTCTTGCTTCATTTAGATGATATAAATGTCCATTGTGGAAAGGATTATACTCAACAATTACACCAACCGTTTTCATTTTATCCTCCACTGTACTTTCGACAAACAAAGAAAAGGCGCTCGCTAGTAGGCGTTGGTGCCTTATTCTCAAAGTCTGCAAAAACCTGCACATTATCAAAACCGCTTGATTCAAGCATTTGGAGGAAAAAGTTGAGCTCATACGTCCGTTCGCGGTGGATTTCATCAAAGCGTTTGAAGTTATTATCCTCGTCCTTGACGAAAAAAGTCAACTCGTGAACGATACTATGCGCTGTATCTCCCGGATAGCTATCCCATAAAAATGCGAAATCCTCCTCATTTTCATGAAAGCTATAATCTGGAAATAGCTCATCTACCTTATAAATTGAATGAACGTCAAAGATAAAAACGCCATCACCTGCTAAAGCATTTGCCACACCGTCAAAAACCTGCTGAACAGCCCTTTCATCTTTCATGTAACAAAGCGAATCTGAGAAACAAGTAATTGCTTGGTACTTCACACTAGCATCTAAATCCAACATATCGCCAAGCATAAAGGTAACCTCAACATCTTCTGCAATCGCCCGATTGTAAGCAATCATCAACATCTCCTCTGAGAGATCAAGGGCGGTGACTTGAAAGCCTGCTCTTGCAAACTTGCAGGCTAAAGCACCAGTCCCACAAGCTAACTCCAAGATCGTTTCAGTCTTTTTAGGCAAATGACTGGCTGTAAAATCAAACCATTTCTGATATAAGGTCTCATCCATTACCTCATCATATACGAAAGCAAATGTTTCATAAGCTCTCAATTACTCCACCCACTCATGAATATCAACTAAAGGTGCATCCGACCAAAGCTTCTCAATATTATAGTGTTCACGCTCACTTGATGTAAAAACGTGGACGACAACATCAATTAAATCAACTAATATCCACGATTTGCCTTCACGTCCCTCAACACGAGCTACTCTGCCACCATTTTCTTCTATCTTATCAATAATTTCATCGACAATCGCTGATAGCTGACGTTCATTGCCCGCCTCAGTAATCACAAAATAATCCGCAACCGGACTAATATTTGTCAAATCAAGTGCCACGGTATCAACCGCACGCTTACTATCTGCCGCAGAAACGACGATTTTTAATATCTCTTTACTTGTCAAATCAAACCTCCGTAATTAAAATGATTGCCTTTATTCTACCATAGACGTCATTTAATAACCATTCACGCCTAAGAACTGCTTTTTTTATCTATTCGCTCAAAAATAAAACCGTCATAGCCTTTAAGTTCAATATGCCTCATCAGATTGATTGACTGAGTATTGCTTACGATGCACTGCCAATGATGATTAATGACTCGATTGGGCAGCGTGATGTTAACTTTCTGTCCACTTAGATTAACCAAGATAAATAGCTGCTCATTCTTATTACTGCGAAGATAGCTAAAGACATTCTCATCTCCTGCCAAGAGTAATCTAAAATCTCCCTGACTAAAAATGCGTTTGCTCTTGCGTAAAGCAATTAATCTTTTATAGAAATTCAAGACAGAATTAGGGTCCACCGCCTCATCTGCCACATTAATCCGTGAACAATTGGGGCGAACATCTAGCCAAGGAACACCCGAAGTAAAGCCAGAGTTTGCCTTATTTTCCCATGAAACGGGCACCCTTGCATTATCTCGTGAATACCAGCTAACCTCTTTTAGTGCAGCTTTTGGAGTACTTCCTGCAGCAATCAGCTGTTTAAATCGCGCCTTGTCGCTCAAATCATCCATTTCATCAATCGTTTTAAATGGAAAATTAACCATTCCAAGCTCTTGACCTTGATAGATAAACGGTGTGCCCTTTAAGCCTAGATACATCATTGCAATAGCTTTAGCGGACTTTTCTGTTTCGTTTCCTAGGACGGAATTAATTCTTGGATTATCATGGTTTTCAACATAAAGTGCATTCCAGCCTACATCCATCAAATCCTTTTGCCAGCGTGCTAAGACTTGCTTAAAACCTCGGACATCTATTCGCTGATGACCGACGTGACCTACTCGGATATTATGCTCTAACTCAAAAATCATCGTCAGATAACCAGTTGAAATATCCGTCCACTCACGTGCTTTTTTGCTTGTCACGCCACTTGCCTCGCCGACAGTTAATATTTGATATTCGTCAAAAATTGCCTTAAGCTCCTGCATATAGACTTCGATTCCTGAAACATTCATAAATGGTGCCCACGGATTATCGACAATTTTCGTATCCCACGGTGCTTTTTCCAAATGACTAATCGCATCAAGCCTGAAGCCATCAATCCCGAATTTCAGCCAAAAACGGATCATCTCGTAGATTTCTTGGCGCATTTGCGGATTATGCCAGTTTAAATCTGGCTGCTCTTTGTAAAATAAATGAAAATATGCCTGCTCACTTACCGAATCATATTCCCAAACGGAGCCACCAAAAAAGCTTTTCCAATCATTAGGCAACTCTTTTTTGCTACAATCCACCCAATGATAATAATCACGATACGGATTATCCTTTGATTTTTTTGCCTCAATGAACCACGGGTGCTGATCACTTGTGTGATTAATGACTAAATCCATCAGCACCTTTATCCCCAAAGCATGAGCCTTATCAAGCAATGTCTTAAGACGTGTTAAGTCGCCAAACGGTGCAGCAACATCTTTAAAGTCAGAAATATCATAACCATTATCGACATTGGGCGAAGGATAAATGGGATTGAGCCAAATAAAATCAATCCCCAAATCCTTTAGATACGGTAGCTTGGCGATAATGCCGTCAATATCTCCAATCCCGTCGCCATTGGTATCATAAAAACTCTTAGGATAAATCTGGTAACCGACTGCATTTTGCCACCAGCAGTGATTTGTTTTTTCTGTCATACTTACCTTTCTACATGCTAAACCAGCATATTGGCACAAAAATGATTATAAGTTTGAAGCGTTAAGGGATGAATTGGCACATTTTGTCTAATGAGATGTAAAAGCGTCTGTGACGTTTCATACGCTACTGCTGCATCTAAATTACTCGCTGCAATTAAGCGTGCCGCTTCAACTGCCGGAAAGCTTCGCCCCGCTTCGATATAATCGGCAACATATAGCACTTTATCCAATAAATTCATCTGATTACTTCCAGTGGTATGAATCTCTATAGCATGCAAAATCTCGACATCGTGAATGTCTAACACGTCCTCAATGATAAAACGCCCGACCATTCCATGCCAAATATTATTATTCCAATCTAAAAGCTCGGAATCTAAGCGATAATCGACAATCGCCTGCCTAAACTGTTCATCAGATAATTCTTTACAATAGTCATGAAGTAATGCGGCAATACTAGCCTTTTCAATCGACACTTCGTACCTTTTAGCTAGCTCTATCGCAGCTTGTTCCACACCTAGAATATGTTTAAAACGCTTCTTAGATACCTTTTCGCAAACCGTACTCAGAAGCTCTTGACGTGTTAAGGGAATTAGGTTTAATTGATAGTCAAATTCACACATTGATATACAGTCCTTGTTGATAAATATAGTTAAGTACCTTTTTAGGTACGAGGAAATTGGGCACATTTCCTCGACGAATTAAATCACGAATCTTGGTCGAGGAGATATCCTGCTTCGGCACATCAACCCAAATAACTGGATAACTCGTGCCAATCTTAAATCCCGGACGTTCTACACCAACAAATTGGCACATTTCAACCAAGCGGTCAATCTGATGCCATTTCGGCAAATAGGCGACCATATCCCCTCCAATGATGAAATAGTAATCAATATCCGGATGCATATCGGTCAAAAGCTTCATCGTTTCATAGGTAAAGCTTACCCCTTGACGTTTTAATTCAATCGTTTCAAGTGATAATCCAGGATAGTCCTCAATAGCCAGCTCAATCATCTTCGCGCGATGAAAGGCTGGAATAGTTGCCTTAGTGTCAACATGCGGCGGCAAATATTCAGGCATCAACAAAACCTCATCTAAACCTAGCTGCTGTTTAACTTGATCTGCGACAACTAAATGCGCCTGATGGATGGGATTGAAATTGCCGCCCAGTATACCGACCTGACGCCTATTGAGATTATCCGGCATCACTTCAATTTTTACTTTGGTAAATGGCGTTAAAAGCTCCATAAACCCTCCTTTTTAAGATAGTTGTTGCAATGCTGCTGTGATTTTTCTGTTATCCTTTTTAACAGATTTTTTGTAAAGTGTGATGATTTTACCGATTTTTTGAACTGCGACTGCACCGATTTGTACCTCTAGCAGTTCTGCGACTGCGTCAATATCTTCATCCGTATTCTGCAATAGGGCAATCTTAATTAATTCTCTGGCATCTAAGGCTTGTCTGATACTCGTTTTGATTTGATCATTTAGACCATTTTTACCAATTTGAACGATTGGTTTCAAATGATGTGCCTCGGCTTTTAGAAATTTCTTTTGTTTGTTGTTTAAAGTCATCTGAATTTGCTCCTTATTATTTTAAAAAATTGCTAAATCCGCTAGAAAATGCAGAACTGGATAATTTTAATAAGCTTGCCAGCAGTCTTAGGAAAAATTTCCTCAGCGGCTTGTCTAATCCCTGAAAATTTTGCGCAAATTTCTACAAAAATGCTTAAGTATTCACGTACCGTCTAACGAGTAGCCTTGTTTCCACTCTCTGAGCGACACTCCCATAATGCTACCTGACACGGCAGAAACTTATGTTTAAACTCACGATTTTACGCATTACCTTAACCCTCAAACACAGAAGCCTAATTAAGTACAGTTTCATTTTCTCAATTTTCCTCAATTATATCATTTAACTTCTGACTTTGTAATCAAAATAGCTAGTGTTATAATCAAGATTGAATAATGATTTGAGGTGGAAATAATGAAAATATTAACCAGTGGCGATACCCTATCGGAGATTTATCTTGAAGCTTTGAAGATTAGAATGGCAGTTTTTGTCAAGGAGCAGCAGATTCCTTATGCAATCGAAGTGGATCAATACGAAGCACTCTGCGTTCATTTTGTCTATTATGACGATGAAAACCAAGCGATTGGCACGCTCAGATTACTACCGGATACGGATAAGCAGACAATGACCTTGCAACGATTAGCTGTTTTAAAGCCTTATCGAAAAACCAATATCGGTTCCCTTTTAGTTAAGGCAAGCGAAAGCTTTGCAATCAAGCAAGATTATCATGAGATGATATTACATGCCCAATTGACTAGCCATAGATTTTATCAAAATCTCGGCTATATTGCGGTAGGACGTCCCTTCCAAGAAGCAGACATCCCCCATATCAAAATGAAGAGGACACTAAAATGAATGAAAAATTGATTGAAGCTATCAAAAAAGTCACTCAACTCCAAGGCACGGCAAGCTTTGAAAATGAAATTCGGACGTATCTGAAAGATGTTTTACCGCCATATGTTGATGAAATCCAGACGGACGGTTTGGGTGGTATCTTTGGTATCAAGTACAGCAAGGTAGAAAACGCACCAACTGTTATGGTGGCCGCTCATATGGACGAAGTTGGTTTTATGATTTCCGAAATTACCGAGCACGGCTTCTTCCATGTTGTTCCGATTGGTGGGTGGAATCCTTATGTTGTCCAAGCACAACGCTTTAGCCTCATCACACGTATCGGCAAAAAATACCCAGTCATCTCAAGCTCCGTGCCTCCTCATTTATTAAGAGGCACAGACGGGACGCAAAAATTCCAAATTAGTGACATCTTATTTGATGCAGGCTTTGAAGATGCTAAGGAGGTCAAAGACTTCGGCATTGAGATTGGTGACTTTATTATCCCAGAAACCGAGCCAATCATTTCAGCCAATGGCAAAAATATGCTAGCAAAAGCTTGGGATAATCGCTATGGTATTATGATGATTACCGAAGCGCTCAAAACACTAAAGGATATCGATTTAGCCGTCAATCTTGTGATTGGAGCAAATGTCCAAGAAGAAGTCGGCTTGCGTGGTGCACATATCTCAACAACCAAGTTTAATCCGGATTTATTCATTGCCGTTGACTGCTCACCTGCTGATGATTTAGACAAAGCTAATGGTAATGGACCGCTTGGTAAAGGGCCTATCATTCGTTTGTATGACCCAG
>JAISYB010000188.1 GCA_031270215.1 Streptococcaceae bacterium
TAGTCAGTAATAGTAAGCCGGTTGTATTCTTATCTAATCGACCGACAGGGAATAAATCTTTTCTGAAATCCTCAGGCTTGATTAAATTTCAGAAAAAAACGCTAAGATGTGGTAGAATGAAGAGAAATCTTTTTGTCTATTAATTAAAAACAATTGGAAAATGGAGTAAAGATATGAGTGAACAACTTGTTGCAAATAATTTATATGCAGTATTAAAGGAACATTTAACGCTTGAAGCAATTAGCGATTTACTTGAAAAGCCGAAAACACAAGCCCATGGTGATGTTGCTTTTCCAACTTTCACCTTGGCAAAAGCTTTAAGAAAAGCACCGCAGGCGATTGCACAGGAGCTTGCCGCGCAGCTTAAGACGGACGATTTTGAAAAGATTGAGGTCGCAGGTTCTTATTTGAATTTCTTTTTAAATAAAGCTCAAGTAAGCCGTGAGGTGCTCTTAGAGATTATAGAAGCAGGCGAAACATATGGGGCGGCTAATTTAGGCGATGGCAGAAATATTGTGATTGATATGAGCAGTCCAAACATTGCCAAACCATTTTCAATGGGGCATTTGCGCTCAACTGTGATTGGTAATGCCTTAGCAAATATCACTGAAAAGCTCGGTTACAAGGCAGTTAAGATTAATCATCTGGGTGATTGGGGCACACAGTTTGGCATGTTGATTACCGCTTATAAAAAATGGGGAGATAAGGCAAAAATCGACGAAAGTCCGATTACGGAGCTGCTTGCCCTCTATGTCAGGATTAATAAGTTGGCTAAGACAGATGAAGCGGTAAAAGACGAGGCTCGTAGCTGGTTTAAGCGCTTGGAGGACGGCGACAGTGAGGCGCTTGATTTATGGAGCTGGTTTAAGTCGGAAAGCCTTAAGGAATTTGCTCGAATTTATGACTTACTGGGCATTAGCTTTGATTCATACAATGGCGAAGCCTTTTATAACGATAAAATGGCTGAGGTGGTTTCACTACTTGATACCAAAGGTTTACTTGAATCCTCTCAGGGTGCAACAGTTGTCAACCTAGATAAGTACAACCTCACACCTGCCCTAATCAAGAAATCTGACGGTGCCACACTCTACATCACCAGGGATTTAGCCGCAGCAATTTACCGTAAGAGGACATATGACTTTGCCAAGGCATTATATGCGGTTGGAAATGAGCAATCTGCGCATTTTAGCCAACTGAAAGCTGTTTTAAAGGAATTAGGCTATGACTGGGCAGAGAATTTAGTCCATGTGCCATTTGGCTTAATCACAAAGGACGGTAAGAAGCTTTCAACTCGTGAGGGCAATGTCGTCTTGCTTGAAGCGGTTCTTAACGAAGCAGATGAGCGTGCCTTAGCTTTGATTACGGAGAAAAATCCGGATTTACCAAACAAAGAAGCAACTGCCCATGCCGTAGGAACTGGCGCAGTTATTTTCCATGATTTGAAAAATGATCGGTTAAATAACTTTGATTTTAATCTTGACGAGGTTGTGCAATTTGAGGGTGAAACAGGTCCGTATGTGCAATACACGAGAGCAAGAAGTATTAGCATTTTAAACAAGGCGGCATTTACACCGGATAAAAACGCAAACTACACCCTTAATGATGCTGAAAGCTGGGAAGTTATCAAGCTATTGCAGGCTTTTCCAGTCGAGCTTAAGCGTGCGTATGCGAATTACGAACCGTCAATCATTGCTAAGCATGCCATTCATCTTGCGCAAGCCTTCAATAAATATTACGCCCATGTTCGTATTTTGGAAGATAATGCAGAAAAACAATCACGCCTTGCCCTAGTTTATGCGGTGCAAAGTGTTTTAAAAGAAGACCTTGCACTCCTTGGCGTTGAAAGTCCGGAGCAAATGTAATAAAAGTAATTTAGCTTTTTAAAAAAGGAGAAATATGTCTACACTAGAGAAACTAATTGAAGAAAAACATCAGATTAATATGGCTGATATTATTAGAGAGGGAAATCCGACCTTGCGGGCGATTGCTGAGCCGGTGAGTTTACCACTGACAGAAGATTTGTTGAAGCTTGGCGAGAAGATGTTGGAGTTTTTGAAGAATTCACAAGACCCAGAGATTGCCGAAGCAATGGGCTTGCGTGGCGGTGTCGGTCTGGCTGCTCCTCAGCTTGATTTACCAATTCGTGTAATTGCTGTTCACCTCCCAGATGAGAACCCAGAGATTGCTGAGTTGAAGCTTTCAACGGTTATGTATAATCCAAGAATCATTGCACACTCAGTACAGTCTGCTTGCTTGGCAGATGGCGAGGGCTGCTTATCTGTTGACCGCGAAGTACCGGGATATGTCGTACGCCATGCCCGATTGACTGTGAAATATATTGATCGTGATGGTATTGAGCAAATCAAGAAGCTGCGTGGCTATGAAGCAATCGTTGTTCAGCACGAGATTGACCACATCAATGGCGTATTATTCTTTGACCATATCAATCCACAAGCACCATTTACGCTTGATGAGAACGTAACGATTATCTAACGACTAGTCAGTATCTAAGGGAAACCCGCTAAGGCACGTTGCCACTAGCTTTTCCGTAAACCACTAAAGTTGCGCCATAGACAAACGATAAATTTTTCGAACATTGACAACAATTTCCTAATTGCTATGTCGTTAAACGCTGAATTTCGCTTTCTAATTAATTCATCTAAACAAATAAAGTCACGAGTATTCTTGACTAATTGATAAAAAGATTTGACTTTTCAGCTCAAACGGGTAGAATGAATTTAAGTTAATGATTATGAAGATTTGAAAGAGTAGTAGCTTTTCAGTTGTTTTCAAGAGAGTTGTCGGTGGTGTAAGACAATAGACATGAAAAGGGAATGGACTTTCTTAGATATTCCGAACGGTAATTACTTATTAAGGAATAATGGGTGCTCCCACTAAAGAGCAAGCTGTTTTTGACAGTGATGAGAGAAACGTTTACGAGGTGGTACCGTGTTTTGCACCCTCAGGCTAAGTAATTAGTCTGGGGGTCTTTTTGTGTTTTAAAGAATGAAAATGTAAGAAAGAAGGGTAGATATGAGGAAGGTTAAAACAATTAATGCTGACTTTTTAACGCCAACAACTGTCTTTTTACGATTGACAGGAAAGTCAAAAACGATTTTGGAGAGTATTCCAAGAGATAAGGAGCAGGCGAGATTTTCGATTATTGCAACTAATCCGGTGCACGAGTGTCGTTATCAGGACGGTATCTTTTCTCAAGACGACCGGTCATTTGCAACAAAAGACCCGCTTAAAGCATTAGAGGAGGTTGTGATTAAGTCTGAGGAAAAGTTGGGAGATTTGCCTTTTAATGGCGGTGCAATTGGCTATGTCGGCTATGACGTTTTTGCTTGCTACGAGGATATAGGCGATTTGCCAGATGATGAGATTGGCTTACCTGACCTTAGATTTTTATTATTTGAATCGTTTGTCATCTTCGATCATATGAAAGAAACCTTAACGATTGTTGAAGAAAATACTTATTCTAATCGTTCTACGGAGGAACTTGAGCGCGCGATTGAGCGTGTGATAAAAGAGGTTAAGACAGCCCAAGATTCAGAATTTACTGAGGTAGAAATCGATAAGCTAGAGTATACGAGCAATATGAGTCAGGCGGAATATGAAGCAATTGTCAATCGGACAAAGGAATATATTCATCAAGGAGATATGTTCCAAATGGTACCAAGCCAGCGTTTGAGCGCTGACTTTCCCTATGACCCCTTTGAATATTACCGCAGGCTTAGAGTCAGCAATCCGTCAAGCTATCTTTATTTTATCGACTTTGGCGATACGCAAATCATCGGTTCCTCGCCAGAGAGCTTAGTATCACTTAAGGGAGATATCGTTACCACTAATCCGATTGCCGGCACAAGACGACGTGGCAAAACTGAAGCAGAGGATAATGAACTTTCAAGCGAGTTATTGACTGATGAAAAGGAGCTCTCTGAGCACAAAATGTTAGTTGACCTTGGACGTAATGACATTGGCAAAATCTCAGAATTCGGCAGTGTTACAGTTCCGCTCTATCTTGCGATTGAGAAATATCGCTATGTCATGCATATCGTTTCTCTCGTACAAGGAAAGCTTAAAGCAGGTTTAAGCGCAATGGACGCACTCAAAGCATTACTGCCGGCAGGCACTGTTTCGGGCGCACCTAAGATTAGGGCAATGCAGCGGATTTACCAATTTGAAAAGGTCAAGCGTGGCGTTTATGCTGGAGCAGTAGGTTATCTGTCACAAGATGATAATTGCGACTTTGCGATAGCAATCAGGACAATGGTTGTTAAGAACAAGAAAGCGTATGTTCAAGCAGGCGCAGGCATTGTCTTTGACTCAATTGCTGAAAATGAATACTATGAAACCTTACAAAAGGCTAAGGCAACCTTGGAGGTTGGAACATCTAGCAGCGAAGACGGAAAGGAATAGGTGCGTGTGATGATTATACTTGTTGATAACTACGATTCGTTTACATATAATTTAGCGCAGTATCTAGGAATGTTTTCAGAAATTAAAGTATTGCGTAATGATGATGAGCAGCTAGAGGCTGAGATTGAAAAAGCTGAAGGGATTGTTTTTTCACCGGGTCCGGGTTGGCCAAAGGAAGCTGGCAAAATGGAGTATTTAATCGGCAAATACTATCAAGTTAAGCCAATGCTTGGGATTTGCTTAGGACATCAGGCGATTGCTGAGGTTTTCGGTGGCAGGCTATCTCTTGCCGAAAAAACACGTCACGGTAAGGAAAGTCTTATTCGGCAAACGGAGAAAAACCAATTATTTGCTGGCTTAAATGAAACATTCTCGGTTATGCGTTATCACTCAATTGTTGTTGAAGGCGAGCATGTTCCGGAGCAATTTATTGTCACTAGCGTTTCATTAGACGACAAAGAAGTCATGTCAATGGTACACGAAAGCTTACCAATTTATAGCTTGCAGTTTCACCCAGAGTCGATTGGTACGCCGGATGGCTTAGCTATGATTGAAAATTTTGTCAAAATAGTCAATAGAAATCAATAATAAACATCGTAAGGGAGGCATCAATGAAAGGTTTACTAGAGAAGGTCGTAGCATTTAAAGACCTAAATCGAAATGAAATGCTGCAGGTCGCAACGTCAATATTTCAAGGGGAGCAGACAAATGCACAAATTTCTTCATTTTTAATTTCCTTGAAAATGAAGGGCGAATCAGCAACGGAAATGGCGGCTTTAGCAGAGATTATTCACCAAAATGCAGCGAGAATACCGACAAATGTGACAGATGCAATGGATAATTGCGGCACAGGGGGAGATAGAAGCTTTAGCTTTAACATCTCAACAACCACTTCATTTGTTCTAGCGGCTGCCGGTATTAATATGGCAAAGCATGGTAATCGCTCAATCAGCTCAAAGTCCGGCAGTGCTGATGTTTTGGAAAGCTTAGGAATTAATCTTTACTTACCGGTAGAGCAATTAGGAGAGATTTTAGATAAGGTCGGGCTCGTTTTCCTTTTCGCACAGCATTTGCACCCTAATATGCGTTTTATCACAGGCGTACGTCGGGAGCTTGAAATTCCAACTATCATGAACCTAATCGGTCCGTTAACCAACCCTGTTCCCTTAAAATATCAATTGATGGGAACTTCAAGACGGGATTTGGTTGTCCAGACTGCCGAAACGCTCAAACAGCTCGGCAGAAAACGTGCAGTCGTTATCAGCGGTCCAGAGCAAATGGATGAGGC